>CAZWWY010000019.1:0-8785 GCA_964637785.1 uncultured Candidatus Saccharibacteria bacterium | reverse complement strand
GCAGATGATTACCGAGTTCACTCGCTGTTGATTTTGCATGTTCGTTAAGATGCAAGAGTGCGTCTACTTGCAAAGGCGTAGCTACACTATGTTTAACATCGATGCTTTCTAAGCCAGCCACTTTATGGACTCTATGCATAGTATTAAAAAACTGCGCCATAAGCTTTATTTTATTCATAGTATCTTATCATATAAGATACTTAGCACATAAGCAAGTAATTTATGTGTACAACACATATACGTATTCTGTTATCTTGCTTGCCTTAACTGATTATTTCATAACACGACGATAGCAATATTAAACAAACGCACTCCAACTAGGAGTGCGTTTGTTATGCACGTATGCTAATTAATCTATAACGTGATTATCTATGCATTCTGTGGCCACCCCTGTGTCCTCCTTTGCTGCCATACATGCCACCCTTGCCCATGCCTAAGTCTTTCATAACCTCTTTAGCGCTCTTATAATCTCCAGACTCGCGCAAGTTGTGCGCCTCTACTACTTTGGCAAAGTTCTCTACAGTTATTTTGTTTGCCCTAGGTGTACCAACCACAGCCGCACTCCAAGCATCGTAATCATTATTCTCTACGGCTACTCTGACAGCCTCGTGCTTACCTTGGCGCTCTGCCATCTTTGCCTTGCGCTCGCCGGCTTGCTCTTGTGAGAGTTTACCACTAGCCACTGCCTGCTCTAGGCGCTCTTGCATCTTGCTGCGATGTGCTGCGCGCATATCCTCTCTAGAGACCCCGCTTGCCTCTAATATCTCTGGCATGTGCTCACCATTTTTTAATCTTACTTGTAAGTCATCCACAGAGACTCCTATTACGTCCGCAGCCACTTGCAGGTGTGCTGCTCCACGTTGTCCACTGTTACCAAACATCCTCTGGCTACCATCACGCTGTGCTGCATCTGCTGCGCCTACTACTCCAAGAGTCACCATTGTTACTCCTAGTGCTCCTGCCACTATATACTTCCTACCATTTTTGCTATTTATATTCTTCATAATTTATTTTGTATTATTAACTATTAACTACTTATTACTACAATAGCTATATACAAAATATTTCATTATCGCTTATGTCTCATTGGCATAAGAGTATGCTTACGCTCTAGAGGGCGCACGCCTATTGCTTGTATCTCATTATTTTTATAGTCTCCAACTATCATCACAACGTCGCCCTTCTTTAGCACTCTACGTCGTGGTAATTTGGTATTGTTTGTTATTATCACATTTACATTACTCCCATTGCGCAATTGTACAGTCATATTACCATCACTTATTATAGAGCTTATAGTGCCTATGCGCAGCCCCGCATTACCTCGTAATACATACTCTTTATACATCTTACTGGCAAACGGCACTCTATACTCCTCACCAAACTTAAACGCCTTATGGTGCATACTTGTCTGCGCCAGCAAGATGCCACCTATTGTTATAAGCACCACAACACCAATCAAGGAGAATATGAGCGGCCTTTTATACACAAAGCTAAACTTACTACCATAAGCCAAGGTAGACACCACGAGTGCAATAACTATAAGTATCAATAGCCATGGCAATGAACGCAACATTATAAAGACCCCTACAAAGCCTAGCTCTGGCAAAGTGCTCATACCATTGCCAGCAAAGATAAACACAACCATACTAGCCATATACAAAGCAAAGCCAAAGAGAAATACACCGCCAACAATGCCAGCAGCAGCCCGCAATAAAAAGTAGTAGCGAGAGTGCATAGACACTTTACCCTCTTGTACCTGCTCTAGCACTCCCTCTTTTATGCTCTTTATTCCGTCTTTTATTTTCTTATTCATAGTGCTTGTGTTGATTATTAATAATATTGTATGCTTCTCTCATTTTTACCCGTCCTCGCCGCAGCCTGACTCCTACTGTAGCCACTGGCAACTCTAAGATTTCTGCTATCTCTTTATAATTCTTTTGCTCAAAGTAGTAGAGCACTAGCGGCTCACGATACTTTGCACTTAGCTGCGCCAAGCTTTGGTTTAGCACTTCTCTTTCTTCTTTTTGCTCTCTATCACTTGCCTCATGCTCATCTCTGGCTTGCCAAGCAAAAAACTGGTCGGCATCAAATATGCCGAGTTTCTCGTGCTTGCTCTTTTTAATATGATTTATAAACGTGTTGTGCGCTATGCGATATATCCATGGCGAGAAACTTTTAGACGTGTTAAAACTCTGGATATTCTTATACACTTTGATAAACACATCTTGCACGGCGTCTTGCCTGTCTTCATAAGTATATAAGAACTTATTTGCATAACGCGTCATCTTGGTCTCATAACGGTCTAGCAGCTGCGCAAAGGCATTGTGCCCACCGCTACTCATAGACTCATCTTGCACAAGCTTTGCTAGGCCCTCGTCACTCTTTTGTTGTAATCTTGTATCTGTAGTTGTATTCATATATAGCAATATACACCCCTTATGTATTACTACAATACCAATCAGGGATTTATTACATTTACTTATTCCAAGGCATTTTGGCCAATATCATGCTCATGGTGCTGTTGTCCGATGAAATCCTAATTCTCTAGCTATCTCATTGCATGAGCACTGCTTGCGCACTAAGAGTGCTATGCAAACACGGTCATCTCGTGTAATCTGTTTGTACATAATTCCTGTGGTGTTTAGTTTGGTAACAAAACTATTTTACACTACAGGTTTTATGTTTGGTGCGGTTCAGGTGTTAATTCAGCCGGTGTTGTTGACATAAATACTATTTTATTGTATTGTCCACCCAGATTTAACAGCTCTTTTAGGAGGATACCATGAGCAAGAGAGACATTACACTTTTAATCGTATCAATTCCTGTGCTGGGATGGATGTACTGGCTACTTGCAGATGCACTGGGTGGCTGGGTGCCAATATTGCAGCTAATGGGCGCCATGACGCTGGTCTTCGCCATTATGGCAGCAGTGATGACTGCATTCATGGGTATTATATATCTTTTGACCATCTTTAGGTCAAATATGTATGCCGACCGCTTGCGTGCGGCCGGCTATGCCGTAAATATCAAGAAGGATGATGTTTGGATATTCGCCCTCATGGGGCTTATTACCTTGATTTTTACCCCTATTGCTGCTTTTCTGACCTACAGGATTACCATCATTAATAATTGGGATGCAAGTTCTTTTATTATCGTGGGTATGATGTGGCTGATAAGTCTTTTGGGTATTTATGCTACCAGTACAATGTGGTGGCAGTCATTCCGCCCATTGCGCAAATACTACAAGGCTATGCGCAATGAGCTAGAGGTTGACCTACCAAGACTGCACCAGTATTAGCCGTTCGAGAACAATATGAAAAGTCGTTCTCGAACGGCTTTTCTTTTATCTTGAGTATCCTCTCCCAAAATTTGACTTATTGAGTGATTTATTGTATTGTTCTGTACGACTTTTGATTCTTGTGTAGGGCTTAGGAGTTTAATTTATTAACTACATGCCCTTGAGGTACTCGATATTTACTATCGTCATACCTATTTAACAAGACAACTAATATGTATAATGCAAATAACAATCGCCGTAGGCGAAGCGGAGAAGGAGGTAATAGGAGTAGTGGAGGTGGAGGTAGAGGCAACTCCGGCGGCGGATTTCGTGGCGGTAAACGCGGCGGCGGAGGCTTCCGTGGTGGTGGAGGTGGCGGCAGGGGCCGCGGGCCGCGCAAGATGCCGAGCTTCGACCCATCACAATTTATAAATAAAAACCCAGTAGAGGTCAAGGAGGTGGCATATGTGCCAACTCACACCTTTGACACCTTTGGTCTCTCAGAGCGCATAGTACGCACAGTTAAAGAGATGGGTATAGAGACACCCTCACCCATACAAGACCAAATAATCCCAAAAATCCTCAGTGGTCACGATGTGATAGGCCTTGCAGAGACAGGCACAGGCAAGACGGCGGCCTTCCTCCTCCCTCTTATAGAGAAGACCATGCACGAGCCAAACAGGAAGACGCTTATACTCACTCCCACACGTGAGCTAGCTCTGCAGATAGACGAGGAGCTCAAGAAGTTTAGCAAAGGCCTCAACCTATACTCTACAATCTGCGTAGGTGGAGTGAATATCCGCCCACAGATAAAGGCTCTCAAACGCAACAACCACTTTATCATCGGCACACCTGGGCGCGTGCTAGACTTGCAGCGCCAAGGTCATCTGCGTACAAATAATGTAACTACGGTGGTGCTAGACGAGGCAGACAGGATGCTAGACATGGGCTTTATAGCCGATATACGCAGCATTGTTGGCGCAACTCCAAAGGACAGAGAGACACTCTTCTTCTCTGCAACTATGACAAAAGAGGCTCAGAAGGTTGTGGGTGACTTCCTCCGCAACCCGATAGAGATATCAGTGAAGAAGAAGGACGTAACCAACTCTATAGAGCAAGATGTAGTACACTACACGCAAGCAAACAAGTTTGAGACACTGATGCTGTTACTCTCTAAGCCCGAGTTCCAGCGTGTACTTATCTTTGTAGGGATGAAGCACGTAGCCAAGAAGCTCGCCTTCCAACTCTCAGACAACGGTGTCTCTGCCGAGTCTATACATGGCAACAAGACACATGTGCAGCGTCAACGCTCTCTTAAAAAGTTTAAGAGTGGCAACGCGCGCATACTAGTAGCCACAGATGTTGCGGCGCGCGGTATACATGTAGACAACGTAACCCACGTCATCAACTATGACCTACCACAACAATTTGACGACTACGTACACCGCATAGGCCGCACTGGCCGCGGCACCAAGCGTGGCAAAGCGCTAACATTCGTAATGTCTAAATAAGTAAGACGAGTTATCGTAGCTCTATAGTGTCTACTATGTCATCAAAAGCATCGTACCATTCTTGTGCTATAGGGCCGGCAGTGCCAGCTGCGAGTGCATTATAGAAGCTTGTTTGTGCTTGATTATCAAAGTCCCAGATAATCTCCTCGCCACAGTTCTCAGGGTTGACTGTGAAGTATGATGCTGACTCCTGCATTATGTCTTCTTGAGGGCCATATAGCGTGATAAGTACCGAGTGATTATTGTTAAAGAAGTATAACTTACGCTCAAAAGTCACATTACACACCTCAAACCGGCCGAACACTATCAAATCTTGTGCAGATATATCTCCAATTTTGCGCAACTTCTCTGAAGCTTGTATAGGAGAGTCTACTCCATTGCCATACTCTCCACTCTCAAGTGCTGCCTTATTCGCCAGCACAGACTCTCTGTCAAAGCCAAGTGTACCCTCGGTGATAGTATCCACATCTGCAACTTCTACAGTCATACGCAGCTTACCACCGTCTCTCATTGGGCTATCTGTCAACGTCACATTGTGCGGGTAGTTGAAGGTCACCCCAGAGACATCATCACTATACACCTGCCACAAGTCACTACCTTTTTCTATTGCCTTTACTCTCCCACTAAGATTAAAAACTTCTTCGTCAGTAAGCCTCTTGTACGCCAATGTATTGCCCCGTGGCATATAGTTCAGTACCAGTTGCTCTTTATCAACTTGTATTATTGTATAAATAAATGCCTCAGTACCATCAAAAACAGTGAGTGTCTCTTGCGCGTCACCACCAAGTGACCACGTGTTGCTGCTCATCAACTCGCCAGCATAGTAGTCTACTACACTGCCGTCATCTTCATATCTGACTATCACGTTTTCATCATCAGTAGCCTGCCAAGTGCCTACGATACTCTCGGCCGCCGCTCCAGCACCCATATTACCTGCGCCATTCTGTGAGTACCACAGACCACCAATAGCAATAAGTGCCAATACCACAATTATCCAAATCCCTGTAGCTCCTCTCTGATTCATACTTACATAATATACCCCTTATCCTGTATTGCAAGATGTACCTAATCCAAACCTTCATCTCGCCCTTATTTATAGAAATAGGGGCTATTTTAATATTTCATAAATAGTTGAGCAAATGTATAAATGATGTATGATATGTGCATTGCCAGATCATCTAATGGTAGGATTGCGGTTTCTGGTACCGCCCATCTTGGTTCGAATCCAAGTCTGGCAGCCACGCACCAGCCGGTGCATGGCAAGCCACAAAGTGGTTTGTTATTCACTGTTTGCTGTGCGTAGGGGATGTACCGACTGGTACGTCCCATGCGTGATATAGCACTAAATATTCATCGTATATACAAATAGGTGTTTTTATGGTATTTTTATGCACATAATGAACCACCATGAGTACACAGACCGATACAAACACTTCGACAAGCTCGGCGCAAAGAGCTACAGAGCGACCGCCTGTGATAGTGGTGATGGGGCATGTAGACCACGGTAAGTCTGCCCTACTTGACTATATACGCAAGAGCAACATAGTAGCCGGCGAAGCCGGCGGTATCACGCAGTGCATCAGCGCATATGAGATACACCACGAGCATGAGGGCGCAGATAAGCGCATCACCTTTATAGACACTCCGGGGCACGCGGCCTTTAGCGCCATGCGAGCGCGCGGGGCTAATGTCGCAGACATTGCCGTGCTTGTAGTGAGCGCCGAGGATGGTGTAAAGGCGCAGACTCTCGAGGCCTTAGTCTCTATCAAGAGTGCTGGCATCCCCTACATTGTAGCCATCAACAAAATAGACCTCCCCGCTGCCAACATCACCACAACACAGAGCAGCCTTATAGAGCACGAGGTATACATAGAGGGTATGGGTGGAGATATACCATGGGTAGCAATCTCTGCCAAGACTGGCGAGGGGATAGACGACCTACTAGACACAATGCTGCTCTTGGCTGAGATGGAGGAGCTCACGGGAGACGCCAGCAAGCGCGCCACAGGCGTGGTGATAGAGAGCCACCGTGACACCAAGCGCGGCGTAGCAGCAACTCTGATAATAAAAGATGGCACTATCTCAGCGGGGCAATACGTAGTCTCTGGGGGCGCACTTGCACCCGTACGCATCATGGAGGACTTCGCCGGCAACAAGCTAGACACTGCTACCTTTTCATCCCCTATTGCACTCACAGGCTTTGATGCCTTGCCAGAGGTGGGGGCAAACTTTACAGTATTTGATAGTAAAAAGGATGCCACACTAGCGCGCTCTGCGTACAAGAGCACCACAGAGAAGCGTATAGACATCACCAATAAAGATGGTAAGTATGTAGCACCTATCATACTCAAGGCAGACACAGCCGGCTCACTAGAGGCCATAGAGCAAGAGCTGAGTAAGCTAGACTCTGCCAGAGTAGAGGTGCGTATACTAGAGCGCGGCATCGGTACAGTGGGTGAGGGAGACATAAAGACGGCCCTAGCCACCACCGGAGCAGTGGTCCTAGGCTTTAATACAGACATAGATGCAACAGCCACAGAGGTAGCACGGCAGCACGGTATCCCTATTAAGACCTTTGATATTATATACGAGCTGGCTCAATGGCTAGATGCGCACATTGGAGACAACCGCCCCAAGGTGGAGATAGAGCGTGAGGTTGGTGTTGCCAAGGTACTTGCACACTTTAGCGAGAGTCGCCAAGGTGGAGCTACAGTGCAAACAATTGGTGGGCGCGTACTAAGCGGCCAGATGCGCAGCGGTGCTAAAGTATATATATACACACATGATGAGCAGCCCAAAGGTGATGGTGAGATACTCACGATGCAGAGTGGCAAAGCGGCAGTAGACAGCGTCAACGTAGACCAAGAGTTTGGCACTCAGATTAAGACTGAGATCGCCCTATCTAAAGGAGATGTAATAAAAGGAGTGGAGTCTGTCTTAGAGTAAGGTGGCTACTATTGATAGTAACTACTCGTACACACTCCATAATGTACTAATGTGGCACTGTCTGCATTGAGCTGACAAATATTGCCATATGTCCGTTGTGTTGGCATTACTTGCGTGCAGTATGCTCCAGGTGGACAATAATATGGCGGTTGGCCACACACTGGATTGTACTCTAGTGTGCACACTGTGCCAGAGCCAGACACACGCACTGTGATGGTCGTCCTAGCCTCTTGCCCAGTATTGTCGCGTACTACTATACTCACCGTATATGTACCGGCTTGAGAGTATTGATGTGTAAAAGATGTAGATTGTGTAAATGTCTGTGTATTTGGTGATATAGCTCCTAGACTATACCCATACTTATACTCATCGCCCCATGTCACTGTATACGTGAGTTGTCCATTCTCTGGGTCATTGGCATATACAGTCCATGTACCCACTTGATTGATATCCAGCATAGTAGGCCCAGAGAAGCTTGATATAGTAGGCGGCAGGTTAGTAGTCGGATATATAATTGGCGGCACCACAATTTGCCCGCACCACCTACTCCATGCAGAGTATGTAAGATTGCCATAATATCCTGTAGGGTATGCACCTAATACACTATACCCCATTGCATTATGTAAGGCCATTACCCTATTGTTATATTGCCCATATGATAAGTCGCTATATGTAGAGCACCACCACGGGCGAGTAGTTGTTGACGGTATAGTGTAAGTACCATAGTTGGTAGCCAATTGTTGTTGTAGTGAGGCTACCACAGAGAGTAGAGATTGTATGCGTGCCTGCAAATCTACCATTGAGCTTGCACTTGTAACAATGGGCGCAGATAGAGCAGTGATGAGTATTGCGCTTGCTATTATTTTTTTATAAGTCATGGTGATGTTATTAATTAATAATACAATCTTGAACTATTTTCATCATATACCTTTTTTATATAAACACAAGAGGTGCGGCGGTTTTGTTTGCTATGTGAGTGTTTATGTATTACGCTTACGAGCATTATGAATATAATAGACAACAACAAAGGACAACGCAGAAAGAGGGTGGC
>CAZWWY010000018.1:0-9146 GCA_964637785.1 uncultured Candidatus Saccharibacteria bacterium | reverse complement strand
CTCCTCTAGTACTGACAACTCTATTTTAGGCACATTGTTTAACTTCTCTATCATATTATTGATTTAAAATACTTTATATAATTATCTATGTCTGGCTGGAAGGCCTCGTGCATTGTCTCTCTTGCCTGCTCTGCTGGCAGCCACTTATACTCTGTATGCTCCTCACTCAGTTTTATCTCTTGACCACTGCCTGCAACCTTACACAAAAAGCACATCATCGTGATATGCTGGCCATCTTGCCGAGTAAAGTGGTGGATATTGATAGGATGCACAATCTCTATGTCTAGCGCGACCTCCTCGTTGCACTCACGCTTAAGTCCGTCAAACGGGCTCTCGCCCTCATCAAGCCTGCCACCAGGGAAGTCCCACGTGCTTGGATTATGTACATCGTCAGGCCTGCGCCTAAGGCACAACACCTCGCCCTCCTTGTTGATAAGGAGTGCCTTTGCTGCAATATTGTGATTTAACATGGCCCTCATTGTACCACCTTACGCGCCAATCTTCCACACACCTCGCTCACGGAAGGCTCGTATAGTTTGTCTGCGCGCCTTATTGAGCAGACTGCTAGGCTCAAGATTATTCTCTTTTGCATAATCCCTAAGACGTACTATTTTTAGGCTTCTCATATATGCAATCCTCTTGTGTATTGCTTCCGTGAGCGCCAACATAATCACGTTATCCATGCCTGTAGTAGTACCTGTTGTGCGATATGCTCTAAATGTCTTATAGTACACGTGCTTGTTTTTATTGCGTATTATTATCTGAGGGAAGCCGAGCTGCATCAGCTGCATGTTAATAAGTACTCTCCCCATACGACCATTACCATCTATAAATGGGTGTAGTGTCTCAAAATCTAAATGGAATCTCGCAATCTTCTCTATCGCGTTTCTATCAATCCGTGATGTAAACTCTAATATAATATTGGCAAAAATATTATCTATCTCTGATGCTATGGGTGCAATATGATCTCCTATCCTCACCAGCTCACTACCCTGTCTAAACCTACCGGCAATATCATCATCAATATTTGTAATTAATACGTTATGTAAAAAGAGTAAGATGTCCTTACCTAAGTCTACAGAAGCGATATTCTTCTTCAGATATTCGTATACCTTTGCAAGATTAGTCGCCTCATGCACTTCCCGCACAGAGACATCACGAGGGACCTCTAGCTCAAGCAATATACGCTCTGTATCAGAGAGTGAGAGTGTCGAGTTTTCAATCGCATTTGAGTTATACACGGCTTCAGGTAGCTCAGTCTCAAATATGAGTTGCAGTAAGGCCTCTTTATCTACCTTAAGCTCGTCATACTCTCGTTTAAGCGTATTTATTTGTTCTATTCGTTCTTTAGAGATACTCATGCCTTATATTATACATTTTAACGTCTAAATGTCAATATGGCGTTATTTTTACATAAAATCACCACTTTATAACGCCTTATTAGAAGCCGAAGCCGATGTATGCAAGATAGAGACCAATTACAACAAGTATCACTGATGCTACCTTTTGCATCATCTTTTTATTAGTAAACCAATGTGCTTGGCTCATCATGTAGTCAGGCATTGCTACATACATTGCACCCTTGAGCATGGTTGCCCACGCCATCACAGTGATGAAGCCCCGCCAAGATGCCTCCCACACATTGTGAGCAGAGACCATCAAGAAGCCTCCCACAAAAACGAAGATACCAGTGATGAGCATCAGCGCCTTATTGCGCTCAAAGCCTTCCGTCATCTCTCTGATGAGATTTGGCCGCATAAACATTGTAATACCCATAAGTACAAAATATGTACCAATCAATTGTGCTAATAGTAGTGAAGTTTCCATAAGCCTTATAATTAGATTAATAAGCTAATAATCTATATTGTACCATTAAAACCCCGGCATACCAGCAAAGGGGTCATTGGGTACTCTCTTCTCTGGCTCTTTCTTCTTATATCTCTCTTGTATCTCTGCCTCTACCTCGGCTCTTGGGCGGCCATACCTCTTGTATGAGGCCTGCTTCATCTCTTCTGCATCTGTAAAGTCGGCCTCACCATGCACTAGGAAGGTCTCTATGTCAAAAGGGTCTGTAGGCGAGCCATCCACAAGCATCTTGATATATGCATGCCTATTGGCTATACCTGCGATATCACCAGCCGTAAACTCCGGCTCAAACTCCTTGGCCAAAAGCTCAGCATCCTCTTGAGACACACGGAAGACGCACTTAGTACCAACGTTGCCAAATACGGCCTCACGTATCTCATCGCTAAGCTGCTTGATGTATTGGTGAGCAAGATTGAGAGAGAGCGCGTACTTACGCGCCTCAGAGAGGATTGTTGCGATGCTCGGGGTTGTAAAGTTTTGGAACTCATCTATATATAGGTAAAATGGATGTCGCTCACTCTCTGGCAAGTCTACACGCGAGAGCGCTGCCTGCAGTATCTTACTCACAAATATCAACCCAAGCAGCTCTGCGTTGATATCTCCTATGCGCCCTTTTGATAAGTTTACCAATAATATTTTCTTATTATTCATAATATCAGCAATGTCAAAGGAGCTCTTAGTCTGCGCTATAATCGGCCGCATAATCTCATTAGCCATAAAGAGGTCTGTCTTGGCGGTGATATACGGCACTATGTTCTCTAAGCTTGCCTCTCCACCAGCCTTCTCTGCCACCTCATTCCAAAACTGGTTGACTACAGGATTCTTGCTCCTTGCCAAACACTCGTGCCTAAACTCTGTGTCTGAGAGTACGCGCGAGATATCGCCAATAGTTGCAGTGCCATGCTCCATCCCCTCTAGCACAAGCATCGCCGAGTTACGGAAGTACTGCTCAAACATTGGCCCCATACTCTCTGGACTCTTTTTACCAAAGAGTTGCATAAAAATCTGAAAGAGCTCATTCACCACAAAGGTCTTTTGCTCGGGCTTCTTCTTGTCAAACTCCATAAAGTTGAGCCCCATGGGCATGGCCGTGTAGCCAGGGTCAAAGTAGATTACATCTTGCTTGCGGTGCTCTGGCACGCTCGCGAGTACATCCATAATATCGCTACCATGTGGGTCTATATAGCAGCAGCCATCGCCATTTTGTATGTCTTGCAATATCATCTGCTTCATCAAAAATGTCTTACCTGTGCCTGTCTGCCCTATCTCGTAGAAGTGGCGCATCCTATCAAGCTTGCCAAAATGCACTATAGTCTCGCTGCCGCCATACACATTTTTGCCTAGCACTATGCCCTCGGCATTACTCACCTGTATAGGTGCTGGCTTGTGCTTGGCCTTGTTTTGCTTAAGCTCGCGACTTGTAGAGATGGCGCGCCCAGTGAGATGGTAGAGAGTTGTAAGCTCCTCTATAGAGAGGGCTATCTTATGACTATTACCAAATATGCGCATAGTAAAGCTGCGCAAGACATTGCGCAGCTTGCGCCCACTTAATAGCTCCCAAGCAACACCATTACCTTGACCTTCATCGAATTGGTTAAATGTACTTGTAATATTCTCTAATATATCTTGGGCGCGCGGCTGTGTGGGCCCACTGGCTACTGCGCGCAGTGTCACTGGCACCACTCTCTTGGCAGCCTTCTCCACTATCATATCTAGCGCAATCTGGTCTACTGGACTATTAAGATCTGCATCGCCTTTAGTGCGCAAAGCCTGTTTAAAGTCTACCCACGCCTTACTCCAGAAGCCGCTATACTTGGCTATAGCCACATCCTCTGAGTCGCCCTTGCGCAAAGCATCTATAATCTTCTTATATTGCTTATTGGCCTTTGCACCGTCATCACCAATGATAAATTGTATGGCAGCTCCCTCTCCGTGCTTTTGCAACTTAGAGAAGGCCGAGAGTACTACATTAAGTGGGTCGTGGGTAAACTTCTTATACACCTTTAGTGGGTATGCACCATGGCGCTCTAAGTGCGCCTCAGCTGCTGCCACCTCACCATCATTGTTAAATATATTATAATCATTACGCTGCTCCTCTATAAGTGCATCGGGGAAGATAGAGAGCAGATGCCTCTCAAAGAGGTCACGCTTACTGCGCGGTACAGATACATAAAACACTGCCTCCTCAGAGCCCTCACTCACCGCCATCTCTACTGTAAATACTTTATTGCTTTTTTTAAGTAATAATTTGTCTAATATGCCATTACTATCTTTTAGAGCGGCCAACATCCCGAGGTAAAACTGCTCCATAGCGCCTAGGAGCTGCTCTAGCTCTTTGGCCTGGTCGCTCTCTTCTTTATTCTTGCTGCTTGATATAGAGACCTCGTAGAGAGTCATGTGCATCGCCTGCCACGTCTCTCCAGTATTGCGCAGGCCAGAGGTAGGCATGCCCTCGGCAATATACTGCACTAATACTCTGTGCAGGTCATCTTCTATATGTGGGTTACCTATCTTTTGGGCTACTTTTAATGCATTTTTAACTCCACGCTCTTGCGCTAATACTAACAATTGGTCTACTTGCTTATCATGCTCCTCAGACTCTAGCCCGAGTGCAACACCAGCACTCTCATACTCGCCCATGGCGTACTCTTGCTGCAACACCCGCTCTGCAGGCTCTGCAATATACTCTCGCAATACCTTTTTACTTGCTCTCTGTGACTCAAAGTTATTACGTCCAAGCTCTAGCCCGTCTGGATGCGCTGCCACCTGCTCTTGGTGTGCTACTTTGGCGCGCAAGTACTCAAGCTCTTCTTTAGGATTAGCAAAGCCCTTATCACCGGCCTGCTCTACACTAGCCGCACCAGTGGGCTCAATAGTCTCACTTAATATCTTTGCTTCTGGTATAGACTCTTTAGGCATTAAGCAGATTATACCACGCAATGGCTATACGCCTCGTTGATTAATCCACTTATTATATTTTGTTACCATCTGCATAAAGCCTTTTGCATTGTCTGTAATTTTCTTCTTACCATGCCATAGAGAGATTTTTGCATTTAGGTTAATCTTGTTCTGTCTCTTGACGCTATTTAGCTTCTCTATACGCTTTTTTGCTTTAGCTAAAATCTGCTTTTTGCTTTGTGTCACACTCTTTATATAAGCATTCGCTGATAGGCTTTTGCCTGTAGCCTCTTTTATAAACTCAGAGAACGTCTTTGATGACGCCAGCCGCCAAACCTGCTTCATCTCTCTACCTATATTTTTATTATCAACTATGTATCCATACTTCTTGTAAAAATATGCCCTCCACTGCGTAAGAGCTATCTCTGCCAAGCCATAACCTTGATAAGAGCATGCGGACTCAAAGCTATATATATGAGGTATATTTAGTAAGCCTATAGATGCTACCGTCTTGTCTCCAAACTTTTTAGAGTTCTTTTTCGCAATTTTTATCAATTTATCTATTGTGAGATTATTCTCTTCATATACATCTCTCTCAAAGTACATTACACTGGAAATGCTCATCATTGCTAACGGTATTAATTTATAATTTTGCTCCAACCTCCTCTCAAACAGCCCAAAAGGATATGACTCTCCTTGTGCATTTTTAGCGTATCTCATCCTCCATTCTATAGACGAGGATATTGTATCTAAGAACATCGACTGTGTCTCGGCCCAAGCCGTAGACTGTGGTGGGTACTCGTGATTAATACACACATCCCTCATCTTAGAATTTAGTAGGTGTGCAGCGTGGCCACCCTCATGGAAGAGCGTGTCAAGTGCCGAGCTACCAGAGCCAGCCTGCCCAATCACAGCATTGCAAGTAAAATTACTTGAGGCCGGTATTCTCTTATTGTCTTTATAAGTCACTAGCTTAGGCCAATGGCAAAACCCGTTGTTATACTTACCCTCTCTGTCTAGCAAGTCCAGCTTCAGCTCTCCACCAGCATAGTCTACCCCTAGGGCTGTAAAAGACTTAGCCCATAACTCTAAGATATTCTCAAATTGTAAATATTCGTCTTCTTCTTTTATAAAATCTCCAGCCAACATATACCCAAAGTTCCAAGGCTTTCTCAGTCCTTTCTTTTTCTTAGCCATATCTCTTACATCTGCAAATGCATACTTTGTTGCATTATATATCTTATCAAAAACTGTAAAGACCTCGCTCTTATTCATACCTTCCTCCGTATCTATCTTATATGCATAAAAGTCCTCATACCCAAGGTCTTGTGCAAATCTATTGCGCAACTTTACCAACTTAACATATTCAGACAGCACCGTAGTAGCTCTCTTTTCAGATGAGTCAAAGAATGCCCTTCTTAAATCCTCACTCCCATTCGTAACCATTTGGTGTCTCATCTGCAAATATGGCATCTTAGTAAACTTACCCGTCTTTGGGTCTATATAGCCCTCTTTTATAGCATCTATCTTATCTGATATTTTGCTCTCTAGTGCCGAGATTTGCTCTCTACATTTTAATACGTGCTGTGGCACTTGCTTCTTCTTAAAGTAGAGCTCCCAATAACCCAGTCTCTCAAAGAGATTCTTTGATGCCAATTTCTTCATAAGTTGTACTTTTTGTAAAAGTGCCGTATCAGCTGCAAACTCATCACGTTTTTGTAATGCAAGGTTCATCTGAGTGTTTAGTGATGCATCACCCATATTGACCTTCCAAAATAGGTCTTCGTACTTTTTGTGTAGTATATAAAAACGTTTATTCAGAGATTTTAGAAAAGCTTCTATCTCTGTACTGCTATAAGTCTTCACTTAGATTTTAGTTATCTCTACAAGAGTATATGGTTGACGGTGGCCAAGCTTGCGGAAGTGACGACTCTTAGCGCGGAAGCGTATAACATGCAGCTTCTTGTCTCTGTCGTCTGCTACTAACTTTGCCTCTACTTTAGCTGTACTGATTGTTGGTGTACCCATCTTGGTTGAGCTGTCCGTATTCTTACCATCATCTACAAGCAGCACTTGGTCAAAAGTTATCTTATCTCCTGCTTTACGCTTAGAGTCTCCAGGCATCTTCTCTACCTTTAGTAGGTTGCCCTTGCGCACTACATACTGCTTGCCTCCTGTTGCAATAACAGCAAACTTGTCTGTAGGTGTTTTAGTATTCTCCTTTGTTGTTTTCTCTACCTTTTTCTCCGCCATAATAGGCGCTATAATACTAAATTATGACTGATAGTCAAGCAGCTGCTTGCCTTGCCCATAAAGCTTAGTAAGTATAAGATCTATAACAACTCCTACTAGAGCTCCTACTATAAGTACCACCCAAAACAGTCCCCAGCCTACAGCGCCACTTGCTAGCAAACTAGTAGCTAATAATAAAGATATCCAGCTACCACCATCTAAGCCTCGTAAGACAGGGCCTATCTTAAGGCTAGTACATAGTGGATGCACAGTAAATACTCCAAACATTGCCACGACTACGCCAAGTGACATCCTATTAAACATTATGCTCCAAAATGTAGCATCCCAAAAATCAAATGCTCCGGCTATGCCGTGCGTTGCCGCAGCATATGCTGCAATAAGGCCAACTATAGCACCTAAGAGCATACCTACTAACAATCTTTTTGTAAAATTATTCATAATATGTCTATTATTTGTTAATAAATTAATAAAAGTATTAAGAAAAGAGAGAATTAACAACTATTACAACTCCAAAAGAGGTAGCGATAATCACTGTAAAGCCAAATAAGAATCTAAAGAATGAGTCTGTAAACAGACTATTAAACTTCCGTAACCATGTCATCCTTATATTGTACCACTAATATGTAGTAAGTATATACAACATGTCAACATCTCACGGTTAGTCCACCTCCAAAGGCCCTACTAACGAGGAGTGGTGACTAGCTTGAGTAGCTCCTGAGCTCTCTTATTATTTGGAGCCAGCTCTAGAGCTTTAGTATAATACTGCTTAGCAATATTAAATTCTTTAAGTAAGGTGGCATTAATACCCAAGTTGATTAAGAAGTTTACCTTGCCCGGAGAGAGCTCTAGAGCCTTCTCTAAAAATGGTTTGGCCAACTTATTCTCTCCATATATGCTAAGTGCCCCGGCGATGAGATGAGGGAACCTAGCATCTTCTGGGTAGTCTTTAAGCTGCTCTTGCATCTGTGTAATAGCAGACGAAGCAAATCTCAATTTAACATCAGTATCTACCCCTTTTATAGATGCTATACGAGATGCCTCTCTTATAAACTGCTCTCTAACCTCTTGTGTACCAATAGAGTTATAGCTTACAGCCTCTAAGAAGATCTCTTGAGACCTCTCTATAGCCACGGGGTTACGTGATGCAGTTAAGGCCAAAATAAGAGTTTTACTCTGAGAGTAAGCCGGATAATTAACTGTATACAACACAATGATAGTACCTATAGAGATGGCGACAGCTGCAATAACCCTCAATATCTTATTATCTAGCATAAAGCTCACCGGCTCTCTAGGTCCTCTCTCTATAGAGTTCATAGAGTGTATCCATGCAGCAAATGAGAAAAAGAGGATGTAGCTGATGATGTGGTCAAATACAAATAAGTTATGTACTCCATATGCTACTAGGAGTCCGGCTAGGATACTGCTCTCTACCACGCCAAAGTATCGTGCACGTACAGACTCTACAAATATCACAATATACATCGCTAAGTATGCTAACAAGCCAAGCACTCCTGCTGCTATAAGCCAATCAAGTAATATATTGTGAGTCCTATCAAACCACTGCTCAGCCCAATACATCTTAGGATTGTAATATTTGTTGAATACATAATTAAAATTTTCTTGACCCCAGCCTAGTATCGGCCGCTCTTTTGCCCCCTCTAAGGCCATCCTCCATACCATTAGGCGTGCAGCTCCTGATGAGTGCTCATCTTCACTGACCTCTCCTATCTGAGTCAAACGATGCAGCATATTATTATCTTGTACAAAGCTGGAGTCTTTGATAGCGACAAATAACCCTCCGAGTAATACTACAGCCCCAATTATGATAATTGATACATTGCGTAAGAGCCTATACTCTTTACCCTTAGCAAATAACGCAACTCCTAATGCAGTAACTATTATGCCTGTGACAAGCCCGAGCAGAGAGCCTCTGGTACTAGTAAACCACAGTACAATAAGGTTAAATACGATCAGCACTCCATAAGCCCACTGCCATGTTAGACTTCTGCTTTTATACATGAGTAAGCCGGCAATAAAAATATGGAATAATGCGTACACAGCTAGGTATATAGGGTTGCCAGTAGTGCCAGCGATACGCACTACGCCAGTACCCAGCTCTGTGAGTGCAT
>CAZWWY010000017.1:0-9864 GCA_964637785.1 uncultured Candidatus Saccharibacteria bacterium | reverse complement strand
AATTTATTGTTGAATTATCTCCTATGACAAAAAGATTTAAGAAGAATGCAATATTGATTGTGGGACCAATAGGTATTACTACCATCAAAGAGTTTGAAGATGTTGGTATCAGAGACGATTATCATTTCATATGTTTAGTGCCGGGCAAGACTAATAATATAAAAAAAGAGAAGTTGCTAGTATATTTTGACGAGGTCTTATTTGTAGATTTAAAAAACAGAAGTGCCATCACTAAGGCACTTATGCCATATCAAGATACGTTGATAGCCGTGACAGCGCGCGGAGATCAGCACATACCACACTTAGTTAAAGTTATACCACATGTACCATATTTACGTACTCCTACCGAGGAGTCACTTATGTGGGCAGTAAACAAGGTGGACATGCGTAAGAGGTTTGATACCTTAGATAAGTCACTGTCGCCAGAGTGGTATATCGCACAAGATGCTGAGGATGCAACCATTATAGAGATAGAAAAACGCATGAAGTACCCAGTAATAGTAAAGCCTACTGGTCTGACGGCGAGCCTATTGGTCACCCAATGTTACCATAGAGATGAGCTGGAGGCGGCATTAAAAAAGGTTTTCAAGAAGGTATCTATCTTTAATAAAATATATAAACCAATTCATGATGGGTTAGAGTTGCCAGTACTTGTTGAAGGGTATATAGATGGCGAGATGTACTCTATAGATGGAGTCGTAGGATCACGTGGAGGAGTGCATTTTTACCCTCCTGTACATGTTAAGACTGGTAAGAAGATAGGATTTGACGACTTCTTTGGTTATCAGCAGTTAACTCCTACAAAACTAAACAAGAAGAGCATACAAAAAATAGAACGTGCAACAAAACAGGCAATTAAAGCTCTTGGCCTCCGGTCATCATCATTTCATTGTGAGCTTAAGCGGGCAGAGGATTCGGAGTGGAAGATTATAGAGATTGCGCCAAGAGTCGGTGGTTTTAGATCAGAGTTATATAAAAGTTCATTTGGTATTACACCATATATAAATGATGTATTTATAAGAATCCCAAAGAAGGTAAATATAGATAAAAAAGATTTAGGCTATACGGCTGTCCTAAAGATTTTTGCAAAGAAAGAAGGTGCCATAACATCCATTTCTGGACATAAAAAAATCTCAAATATGGCATCTGTAAATAAAATAAGGCAAAATAAGCACAAGGGAGACCGTGCTGTATTTGCAAAGAATGGGGGCAGTAGTGTATTTAACATATTTTTACATAATAAAGATAGGTCAGAGCTACTGGCTGATATAAGAAGAATAGAGCAGACGCTTGAGATAATCATCAACTAATAATTTCCAAAGTTAGTTCTAAAGATATATGAAAATAACTTATGCTGATTCACATAAATGGGTAAAGTTTGTGACAGATGACCTTTTTGGCAATTTTGGCAAGAGCTCTACAGCTCGCCTAAAATCAACCATTAAGAAAATTGAAGCTACAAATATTTCAACAATTATAAAGCCTGTTGACGAAGGATTTTTGGATTGGTTTGTGCCGATGTATGAAGAGAGGATTAACTCAAAGACTAATCCCCAGGTCTTTGATATAAGACAAAAGACATTTGGGATGGCAACTAAACAATATTTTGCCTTAATTTTGAAAGATGGTGAAGAGTATGTTGGTGCTACAATTTTCTCTCTACTAAAAGATAAGGTTTCTATTGCTTATCGTGTTTATCACAATTCGTGGCCTTCTAGCACGCTACAAGCAAATCCATCTCTTTATGCAGAATATGTACTTAACAAGTTTGCGATTGATAATAAGTACACAAGCATCGTGCACGGCAAAGACAGAAATCCATATGGATTGAATTCAAGTATTGGTTTGGCAGCATTTAAATTGGTAGTAGGGTGTCAGCCTATGAGATCAAAGAAATACAAGGTAGATACAATGGATACAGATGTCTTAGATGTAGATACGCTTATATTTGAGCTACCAGATAAAGAGAATATTCAGGAGATTAAGAAAGGTTATCTAATAACAAGTCGTGATACAGAGAGTAAATGGCTGCAGGTGACAAAGTACCCACACTTGATAGAGGTAAAAACGATATACAGAGATTGATGCTGTATTTTATGAGTGTCGTAAGGTTTGACTTAGAGGCTAATTGCGTGTAATATAGCGCGCATTATGACACGTTCAGTTAAAAAAGGACCATATGTATATGAGAAGCTTCTTAAGAAGATAGCTGCTCAGAGCCCCGATGGAGGAGCTATAAAGACATGGGCTCGCAATAGCCAGATACATCCAGACTTTGTAGGATATACATTTGCCGTGCACAATGGTAAGGACTTTGTAGATGTACTAGTCTCAGAGGAGATGGTGGGCCACAGACTTGGCGAGTTCTCTCCTACAAAGAGATTTGGTCGTCATGGAGGTAAGATGCAGAAGGAGTTAGACCAAAAGAAGCGTCAAGCTGAGATAGATGCAGCAAAGTCAGCTAAAGCCGCATAATTAATATACTGCCATGAAAGCCTTCCTTAAAAATCATAGTCAAACACCTCGCAAAACACGCCTAGTGGCAGATTTGGTACGTGGCAAAGAGGTAGAGCACGCACGCAGTGTACTAAGCTTTACAGACAAGAAGTCTGCAATAGCCATCAAGACACTTATAGAGTCTGCCGTAGCAAACGCTAAGAATCTCGGTAATGATATAAGCAACTTATTCATAAAAGAGTTGCGAGTAGATGAGGGATTGAAGATGAAGCGTTGGCGACCACGTGAGCGCGGCCGAGCTGCCCCTTTTCGCAGACGTACATCTAAGATTAGCCTAGTATTGGGGGAGAAATAAATATAATTATTATGACACATACAGTACATCCATATGCACATAGACTTGGTATCATCCGAGATTGGAAGTCGCGCTGGTTTTCTACTAGTAAGGTAGGCTATCGTAATAACCTGAAGGTGGATACTAACGTACGAGAGTTTCTTACTAAGAAGCTCCGCGGCTTTTACATAGATGCAGTAGATATAGAGCGAGATAGGACAGAGCTGCGTATAACCATCAAGACATCTCGCCCAGGTATGATAATTGGCCGCGAGGGAGACGGCAGCAAGCTATTGCAACAAGAGATAGAGAAGGTGGTACGCAAAGCACTGGCTAATACAGGTAGCGAGTCACCAAAGATTAAATTAGACATAGTAGAGGTGCGCTCTCCAGAGTCTAGAGCCGCAATAGTTGCATATATGATAGCAGAGGGCCTAGAGAAGCGGCAACCCTTCCGTAGAGTGATGAAGCAGACCATAGAGAAGGTGATGGCAAATAGAGATGTAAAAGGAGTGAGGATACGTGTATCAGGGCGCCTTGGAGGCGCAGATATGGCCCGTAGTGAAGAGGTACGTAAGGGTAGAGTCCCATTACAGACTTTGCGTGCAGATATTGATTATGCCATGGAGTATGCGATGATCCCACAGGGTAAGGTTGGCATAAAGGTGTGGATATATCGTGGAGATATTTTTGATGATAAGAAGGATAAATAAAATAAGAAATTCATGTTATTCCCTAAGAAAACAAAATACAGAAAATGGCAAACAGGCCGTAAAAGTGTAGCAAAGCGCAATCGTCCGGCTACGCGTGGCACTAACGTGACATTCGGCAGCTTTGGAGTCAAAGCTTTGTCTCAAGCTCGCGTCACATCTAATCAGATAGAAGCCACTAGGCGTGTGATAGTCCGCACGATCGGTAAGACAGGTAATATGTGGATACGCATCTTCCCTGACCGTCCGTATACACGCAAGGCCTCAGAGGTGGGCATGGGTAAAGGTAAGGGAGATCCAGAGGGGTTTGTATGTGATGTGCGCCCTGGGAGAGTGATGTTTGAGGTGGATGGAGTACCAGAGGATGTCGCTCGCGAGGCGCTCCGTAAAGCGGGCACAAAACTATCAGTAAAGACAAAGATAGTAGAGAGAAAATAATATATATAAGTATGGCAAAGAAAGAAGATTACAAAAAGAAGAGCATAAAAGACTTGAGCAGCATGATAGCTGATGCATACAAGACTCTTGGTAATGCACGATTTGGCGGTGCAGGCAGTAGGGCAAATAATACAGATGAGGGGCGCTCAGCTAAGAAGGTGATAGCCAGAGCAAAAACAGAGCTTAAAGATAGAGAGATTAAAGAGCAAATTAATGAGTAAAATATCATGACAACTAAAGAAGCAGTACAAAAGAATACAAAGACACTAAGTGGAGTAGTGGTTGGCACAAGCATGACAGACACAGCCAAGGTTGCGGTAAGCAGATATGTGAAGCACCCTAAGTACAAGAAGTTTATAAAGAAGATGAAGAACTTCCTCGTGCATGATGCGGGCAACACCGTGAAGGTGGGAGACAAGGTGCAAATAGAGGAGTGTAAGCCAATCTCTAAGACAAAGCACTTTATAATAAAGCAAGAGAAGTAATAAACAAGTAACATGATACAGCCACAGACAATAGTAAAGATAGTAGACAACTCCGGAGGTAAGGTCGGGAGAGTCTTTAAGGTGCTCGGTGGCTCTAAGAAGCGTTATGCTAAAATAGGCGAGCAAGTGATACTCGCTGTGCAATCAGCAGAGCCTCGCAAGCAGGTAAAGAAAAAGGACGTACTATGTGGCGTGGTAGTAAGACAAAAAAAGGCTTTTAGACGTAAAGATGGTTCATATATTAGATTTGATGAGAATGCGGTGGTAATAGTAGACAAGGTAAAGAAGGAGCCAAAATCAACCAGAGTATTTGGCCCTGTACCACGCGAGCTTGGTGAGATGGGATACCAGAAAATCCTCTCAATGGCCCCAGAGGTACTATAATCACAATAATATATTAATATGAAGATTAGAAAAGACGACAAAGTAATAATTATAACTGGTAAAGACAAGGGCAAGCTGGGTAAGGTGGCAAGGGTTATGCCAAAGCTAAATAAAGTTATAGTAGAGGGCTTAAATATTGCTAAAAAGCATAAAAAAAGTACACAAAAAGGTCAAGCAGGGCAGATAGTAGAGGTGGCAATGCCTATAGACGTATCAAATGTGGCACTCTTAGACCCAAAGACTAAAAAGGCCACAAGAGTAAGATTAGAGAAAGATGCAAAAGGCAAGATAAAAAGAATTGCAGTAAAGAGTGGTAGTGTAATAAAATAATCATGAAGTCAACAAAAGAAAATATTAAAAAGGTATTTAATAATCTCAGAGAGCAATTTGGCTACACTAGCCCTATGCAAGCCCCTAGGATAAGGAAGGTGATTGTCACTACAGGTATTGGCAAAGTACAGGGAGACAAGAAAAAGGTTGCTCTTATTGCAGACAGATTAGCAAAGATAACGGGTCAAAAGCCAAAAAAGAATGCTGCCAAAATCTCAGTAGCCGGCTTTAAGCTCCGTGAGGGTAATATCATAGGTTATCAAGTAACCTTGCGCGGAGACAGGATGAGCCAGTTCTTAGACAAACTAATCAATATAGCATTGCCTCGTACACGCGACTTCCGCGGCTTAGATACTGCAGCTATAGATGATATGGGTAACTACAGCATAGGTATTCGTGAGCATACAATATTCCCAGAGACATCAGATGAGGACATCAATAATGTATTTGGCCTAGGCATCACAATAGTCACAACAGCTAAGAGTAAAGATGAGGCAGAGGCATTATTGTGTGAGATAGGTATGCCTATTAAAAAGACAGAGAAACAGAAGGTAGAGAAGGCAAAATAATATAGAATAAAAGCTCAATATGAAGATAGATAATCAAAAAATAATGGTAAGCTCAGTAAATATGAGCGAGCGCAAAGAGTTGGGTATACGCAGTGGAGATACAGTACGCGTATGGCAAAAGATAGAAGAGAAGGGTAAGACGCGCCTACAGGCATTTGAGGGAGTAGTACTCGCTACCAAGCATGGGGGAGAGCCAGGAGCCACATTCACAGTACGTAAGGTGGCAAGTGGGGTAGGAGTAGAGAAGGTCTTCCCTCTATTCTCGCCTATGATAGATAAGTTAGAAATAATTAAGAGGTCAAGAGTGCGACGCTCAAAGCTGTATATCCTTAGAGACAAAGTGGCTCGCGAGATGAAGCGTATATTACGTCGAGGAGAGCAGGTGAGCATAGCGACCAAAGGCGGGGTAGAGTTAGAAGAGGAGCGCAAGATAGCAGAAGCAAAGCAGAAAGAGATAGATGATGCGCAGGCTAAGGTAGAGGCAGAAGCTACCGCTAAAAAAGAAGCTGAAGAGAAAGTAATTGCTGACGCAGAGGCAGAGAAGGCAGCCGCAAAGGCCGAGACAGACAAGGCAGAGAGTGACGCCGCAGCAGAGAAGAAAGAGGAGGAGAAGGCCGAGGCTGCAAAGGAAGAGACAAAATCCGCCGACGCCGACGCCGAAGGCTCTGGCGAGATAAAGGAGAAGTAACCTATACAAGACAATGTATAAAGGGCTTCTCTGCAGAGAAGCCCTTTTAGATGTTACAATAGAAAAACTAAAATAAAATCATGCAAATCAAAAAAATATTAGACAAAATAAAACAAGAACCGACCATATTTCTCTTTAGAAAAATGTGGCATTTTGCAGGTGAACGTAAGAAGTATATTGTTGTAGTAATAGTTTTGCAAATTATTGCACAAAGTGTAATACTTATCGAGCCGTTAATTTTTGCAAAACTTATCAACGAGCTGCAAACAAATGGAGTTGGTGATAACATAAGATATTTATTATTCACAACGTCACTATTTTTTGTTGTAGCAATAACTTTTTGGTTATTCCATGCTACAGCTAGGATTTTAGAGAGGCGCAATGCTTTTTTAATTGAGTTGGCCTATCATAAGCATGTACTCAAAGGATTATTTGACCTCAGTTTACAATGGCATAGTGACAGAGACAGTGGTAGTACTATAGACAAGATAAGTAATGCTAGCACTGCCTTGTTTCAGTTCTCGGCGGGGTCTTATAATTTTGTAGGCATAATAATTCGCTTATTTGGAACGTCGATTATTTTACTAACGTTTAGTTTATACTTAGGTATTGGGGCATTTATTGTTACAGTATTTGCATTAGCTATCTTATTTAGATTTGACAAGTTCTTGATCCCACAATATAAAGAGATGATCAAAGACGAAAATAAGATATCCGCGGGTATTTTTGATGCGTTAGCTAATGTATCTAGTGTGTTTATATTGCATATACAGAATCCGGTATTAAAAAATATTGAAAAACTCATGTTAAAGCCCTGGAATATTTATAAGAAAAATGTTACGTTAGTTGAGGCAAAGTGGTTTACTGGAGATATAATTTTTAATTTACTTGTTGTTATACCTCTATCATTATACATTTTGTATATTTATAGAAATAACTTAATTGTGGAAATCGGCACGGTTACAGCACTATATATGTATCTTAGTCGTATGAACAGAGTATTTCATACTTTAGCCATGCTATATGAGAATACCATACTAAGGAAAACAAATGTAGAAAATGCCGAGGAAATTGAGGAGGCAATAGAAGCGAACCAAGCCAAGCAGCAAGAAAAAATGAAGATTGCAGATTGGCAGGAGATGCAGATACACAACCTCAACTTCTCGTACATAGGACCGAAGGTTAAGCAGCAAGAGTTGCACTTAGGCAATGTTAACTTAAGCATAAAGAGTGGCGAGCGTATAGCCTTTATTGGTGAGTCTGGCTCAGGTAAGACGACATTCCTCAAGGTGCTACACGGCTTGTATGACAGTGCCTCTGCCAGACTCACATTTACTGGTCACCATGGGACACCTAGCGATATGCAGACGAACTTCACAGATATAGACTTGGCTACAATGCTAGTACCACAAGAGCCAGAAATCTTTAGTTCTACGATTAAAGAGAATATCACACTCGGATTACCAACCAAAAAGGAGGAGATAGACAAGGTACTTAAGTTGGCCAGGTTTGACTATGTAGTAGAGAAGTTGCCAAAGGGACTAAAGTCGGTGATAAATGAGAAGGGCGTCAACCTAAGCGGTGGCCAAAAGCAGCGCCTAGCGTTAGCAAGAGCATTACTCTTTGCTAAAGACAAGGAGATTCTTCTACTAGACGAGTCCACAAGCTCAGTAGATCCAGAGAACGAGGCTCAGATATATGAAGGTATCTTTAGCGAGTACACAGGTAAGACTATACTCGCCTCTATACACAAAATGAACCTCTTAAAGTACTTTGACCGTATAGTGATGTTTGATGATGGTAAGATAGTAGACCAAGGCACATTTGAGGAACTCTTGCAGAAGAATAAGAAGTTTAAGAGGGAATGGGAGGTGTTTGTGAGGAGTTCTGCTTGACAAGTTGTCTAGATGTATTAGTATAAACACATCATCCCGTTGGATTTATCCAATGGACAAAGGCGGTCGTAAGACCGCCTTTAGTTATGGTATGATAAGTTGTATTATGCAAAGAGAACGAGTGGCAGTATACATAGATGGTTTGAATTTGTTTCATGCGCTTATAAAAGCAGATACAGCTGCAAAATATGCAGATGTATTTAGCTTAGTAGAGTCACTTGTAAAGCCAGCTCAGGAATTAAGGTTCGTAAAGTACTTTTCAGCAGTACAAAAACATCACTCAAAAAATGCCCGCGAGTATAAGCAGTATGTAAAGAGTCTCGGTGATGGCAAAACAGAGGTAATAACAGCACACTTCAAAAATAAATCTAAAAAATGCCCAAGTTGTAATGCGAGATGGATTTCACAAGAAGAGAAAGAAACTGACGTCAATATGGCCTTGGCCATCTTTGAAGATGCGATGGATAATAAATATGATGTGGCAATTATAATAAGTGGTGATAGTGACCTAGTGCCGCCTGTCAAGAGAATCCGTGAACGATTTGAGTCAAAAACAATCGTTATTGCTACTCCACCAAGGCGTTTTGCAAGTTCTAGAGATTTGCGGAGAGTAGCGCATGCCTCATTTGAGATTACTCTAGGACGAGTACGTAAGCATAAAATTATATAATATGAAAAGAGACGATAAAGAGTACAACAACCCGAATTACAGCACAGCGCAGCGGGCCAAGTATGGGCAAAATTATATTAAAGACCCATCACTTGTGCGTAGGCTTTTAGATAAGACTACAGTAGGTGCTGAGGATATTGTGCTTGAGATTGGGCCGGGTGAGGGCGCATTCACTAGTGAGATACTTGAGCGTACTGGCAAGCTTGTGACCATAGAGATAGACAAGGAGAATGTGGAGCACCTGCAAAGCGAGTATAAGAATGATGTTGCAAACAAAAAGCTAGAGATAATCCACAAAGATGCACTACTATTTGAGCCACGATGGGCGAAGGCGAGCATAGAGGACGGTGAGTACAAGATAGTTGCTAGCATACCGTATAGTATCAGCTCGCAACTTTTTAAGAAGTTTTTACTCAAGAGACCAATGCCTAGTGAGGCGTGGTTTACTGTGCAGAGGGAGTTTGCACAGAGAGCAGCCATCACTACAACCAAGTCGGGCTTGGTTGTCGGTGAGAGTGGGTTACTAAGTGTACTCATCAACAGTTTTTATGAGGCAGAGATAGTGCATAAGTTTAAGAGGGAGGACTTCTCACCGGTGCCGAGTGTTGACTCAGTATTTTTACAGCTAACTGCTCGTCACGATGTGCCAGAGCTAGTGACACTCAATTTTGGGCAATATAAAGACTTTGTGCGTGATGGCTTTGCCCAACCGATTAGGACAGTGCAAAAGCATTTTAGTAAGTTGATAAACAGTGATAAGCTGCAGCAGCTAGCAGACAAATACAAGTTTAAGCTTAAAGAGCAAACAACAGAGCTCACAGCCCGTCAGTGGCAGGCGCTGTTTGTAGCCTTAAATTAACACATCAACCGCACACCCCATTAAATACCTGAAGTGGTGTCAAAT
>CAZWWY010000016.1:0-9906 GCA_964637785.1 uncultured Candidatus Saccharibacteria bacterium | reverse complement strand
GGACTATGTTAAGAAAAATAGTCTGGGAGACTATTTTTTAGTAGTCCGTATATAATGACCGCCTTTGGGCTATGTTAAGAGACTATCGTATCCCTACCTCTGTTTTGACTGATTTGGTGCCTCTAGTGGTGCTACACTCAAGCACATACGCCGCAGACCGGAAGAGTCTCCCCGTCTCAACTGTGCCACTAGTGCCAGTAGCCAATATCCTGCCCATACTCTTGAGTCTACAGTCTCCTGTACCTGCAGAATCCCAGGTCAATGTAGTGCCTGTACCCCATCGCACCTTAGGTAAGCTAGCGACGAGCTCCATAGAGGTACGAGTAATTAAGGTGCTGCCCTCAGCGCTAACTACTCTTACCATACATGAGTCTTCTCCTATGACCTTGTCTCCTGTTAGACATTGTATCTTGTAGTGAGTTGTTTTACTCGGGTATGCATACCCCTTGCCAGAGAGTAGACCTCTAGTATTAAACTTACTTTCCCAACGAGTCGTACCTCCTCTGCTACGAGTAGCGCTCGAGTCACAACCCCAAGTGATTAAAGATTTTTCTGTATTTGTTATTGTATTTGGCTTACAACTAATGTTAGCCATACCAACTTTGGCAGGTGGCTCACTTGGTGTACTGGGCGTACTAGGTAGTGGCCACAAGCCCTTAGTAGTGACTGGCGAGGTTTGTTGGCTGCTCTTATTTAGCAGGCTGCTATATGGATTTTGATATTGATTTGTTTTATATCTATTTGTGATATCTTTAATTTGAGCCGTACGGACTTTGCCAGAGCATGATAAAGTTTGCTCATTGCACCTAGGGGCTCTGTGCTCTGTGCACTGTATGTGAGTCTGATTATATGGGAAGTGTAGCCCAAGTTGAGTTGCTATATCTTTATATTGTGAGCATCCTTTTACATCAACTGCTAGGCCATAATTATGGCATGAGTTACCATAACGATTAACTCCTTTGCCTCCATTTTGCCTTATGGCTCTCTGTGTATCTACCTCATCTCTAACAGCAGAGTATATTTGGCCGCATCCTGTAGTTTTAAAAAACTTCTCAAGCCTACACGCCAGCTCTGGGTCCAATCCACCATTATTACCCTTGATACCTGGGGTTATCTTCCATCCGTGTCCAACTGCCTTAGACTGCAGATACTCATATGCTTGCTTCACATCACAAGATGCTCCTGCCAGCTTACCTGCCTCTGTCATTACATCCTTTTTTGCTATAGAGCCAACTTTAAATGCAGATGCACTTATAGGGACAACTAACAAGAGAGTAATTACAAAAATGTATCTATACTTCATAAGGTGATTCTACCATATATTTAATCGTTTAATTATCCTTAGATACGCGTGTGCACCTGCCTTCTCTTAGCACCTGATGGCTCTTGAGGCATTGCAGAGTATATGTAACTCTAGAGAGTGAGTAGTCTACAGGCACACGCACCAAGCCTGCGCCAGCCCCTCGAGTGTT
This sequence comes from uncultured Candidatus Saccharibacteria bacterium, assembly GCA_964637785.1. Lineage (GTDB taxonomy): Bacteria > Patescibacteriota > Minisyncoccia > Phycocordibacterales > UBA2100 > S139-169. The sequence goes on along the minus strand of CAZWWY010000016.1, from coordinate 8,434 downwards.
AAATTGGCCATAAGTTGCAGACCCCTTGCTCACTGTAGTGCCGCTTGGGCAAGACCACTGTAGTGTCGTCTTTTTATCACTCTCTGAGCATCGGAGTACTGGGGCTTTAGTTGTGGTTGCAGTAGGTGCTGTTGGTGCAGGCTGCTTAAGCAGCCTATTAAGCCAGCTAGGTTGGCTGGGTCTGGTTGATGCCTTCTGCGCTTGATATGATGGCTGCCACCACTTATTTTTATTTGTATCTAGTATCTGCTGATACGCTGCATACTCTCCGTTTGTGTTATATGCTGCAAGATCATCTATCATCAGGTGACCTGAGCCATCAAGTAGCGCTTTGGGTGTTTGTGCTGCAAATTTTATATATTTTTTTGTAAAAAGATTTACAACACTACCAAAACTCCTATTTGTAAAGCCATTTGCCCTTGCTGCTGCCCCGCCCATTATATCTGCAAATGGTCGTGTGTAATTTGCTTTATTAGCAGCCCCTTTAGACATATTGAATGAGAAGTGGTCCATATAATGGAGAGCTCCCATGGGCAGCCCTGCATGTTGTGCATATTGCTTAACTATCCCCTCACGGCGCTTCCTATCATAAGCAAATACCTCTGCCGCCAAATATGGGTCATGTCTCTTGCCCAGCACCTCTCTTTTGGTCAATCCAAATATGCCACTGATGCCTGTGGCCCTGACATACTTTTGTAAGCTAGACAACCAAGTGGCCCTTATATACTGATACATACCATCTGCAGAGCTGGTCTTTGCTCCTATACCATTTTTACAATCACTCTCTATCATACACACTGCATACATCATCCTTGGGTCAAGCTGCCAGCGAGTTGATGACTTTACTATCGCTGCTTGCTCAGCAGATACGGCCCTACTAAACGACATAGAGGCGATAGCTGTGCCTATGTATTGTTTGCTTATGGGTAATTGGTATGCTCCCACAATGATGGCTGTGAGTAACAATATTGATAGTAAGACCTTCATAAGCTCTATTTTGTTTGCATTACAGTTGCTGTCGCACTATCCTCCACTCTGTTGCCTACCGAGTCGCTACACTTAAGGTTGAAGGTGCTTGTCTTGCGGAGCTTGCCCATGAGGCTGTCACTCTTGGTGATGCCGCTCTTGCGTATGCCGTCTGGCCCAGTAAGCACGCACGAGTCTATACAGCTAAGCTCCCAACCTATGGTGACGTCTTTGCCCTTCCACTCATTGTTACAAGCCTCGCTACCTATAGCAGAGTCGCAGAGCGGGCGTGTTACTGAGTTTGGGTTGATATCTAGGTCTACTGTACCTATTTTACCATTACAAGAGTTGCCTGTGGTACTCCCCTCTCCGTCAACTATAATCCTAGTAGTTTGACACAAGTATTCATCCCCGACTGTATTGTATACCGTCATGGTATATATCACTGAGCTCTCTGGATTTGCTTTTGCCACCTTTTTGCCATCTTCATCTACTACACGCACTCTTGGAGAGATGACTACTCTGCTAGCATTTTGTACGATCCACGTTAAAGTTATCTCATCTCCTGCTTGTATATTAGTTTTATCTGCTATAAATGATTGGCACCGTGGCAACATTTTTTGAGGCTCTGTAGGCCTTGGCCTTGGTGCTGTGCTTGCTTGCTGCTTTGGCTTGTTCATATTTTGCATTAGCTTCGTCCAAAACATCTTCTCCCACATTGAATTTGACTTTGGCTTACGCACCTTAGTAGGAGTTGGAGCAGGGGCTGCCGCCGAACCTGAAAATAAGCGTGCGCCCTTGTCTAATCTACTTTTCTTTTTGTTTTTATAAGAGGGCTTTAGTGTACAGCGTGCCACCTTGTTAGTTAATTTTAAGGTACCTCCAGATAAGGCACATCTTACTTCTGCTGCTTTTTTGCTCAATGGGATTTGTGATGATGTTGATGTACCACTTTTAGCTGCTAAGTTTGCCATACTTTTAGATATAGAATCTCCGCTTTTGATATCTCCACAGACTATGGCAAATTGCTTTGTGATAGGTATTTCCTCTCCCTCACGAGACTCTAGCTCTCCAGTTATTGGCAATACGAAGTATCTATTATTCTTTAACCATTTTTTATAATTTTTATCTACTGTAATATCAAAGATAATTACTTTAGGAGTCTTGCATTGCACTTGTTTATCTATACTTGTTGATCTAACCTCACCATTTGGCTTATATGTTACGTATTTTATATCTACAGAGTATGTTGCATCAGGGTACTTAATGCATTTACCTAGCCCTAGCTTTGTGCTACCGCCTCTGAGCTTGATGTCTGTAAGAAATCCGTGCCGACCGGAGTCCTCTGTCTTTAGATCTTTTGCTAATACTGCAAGTGAGATGTCTAGCCTATCTTTTACTATTTTACCTTGCTTATCTTTACATTCTAATTTTTTACTGTATGAGAATTTAGTGTATGGGGTAGTAGATTTAACGATTTTTGTGATACTTGGGATTAAGCTTGCGGCAAGTTGCTGCGCGCCCCCACCCTGCAGCCAACTGACTGGCCCATCACACCAAAAGCAAAACACACTCTTAAACCAGCGACCTATACGTGCCGCCATGCTTATATCCTCATCATTTGCACTTAAGTCTACCTCGGGCAGGTCGCCTGTTACTGCACCGCCAGTGATGCCTAGGCCGCCAGTGACCGGACTCTGTGGGCGGCTCCATATCCCATATATCTCTTGCTCAGTTAGCCCGCTCGTGCTGTTGGCATCAGTATAAGTTTGAGCATTGTCATAATAATAATCTCCGACATCTTCTCCGTAGTCATAATCAAAATCATCAAAAGTCTCCTCAACGGCTGGCTCTTGAGAGCCATAGTAATAGTCTCTAGTATCAACTATTGGTGCTGTGTTGTCTTCGTTTATCTGAGAGCCTATTGTAGTATCAGATAAGTTTGAGAAGTCGTAATATTCATCATCACCTATTGATGGCTGCCCTATATCATCGTAGATTGATTGGGGTTCTCCTTGCTCATTAGAGTTAGTATTATTATTTGTATTATCACTCCATATATTTAAGTCATCATCATATGCTCCGCCGCTGGTGTTAAATACGTCATCATCACCAACTTCTCTTGGTCCTACATATACACGCACCTTTGGGCACTCTGTACTACCAGAGCGGTTGCGCGCTGTCACTGTGTATGTTGTGCTCACATCAGGAGAGACGCGCACACTAGGCCCCTGCACTAGGCCGACCCCAGGCGAGACGATGACGCTCTCTGCTTTATCTCCCCCTAGGCGCCACGAGAGCACGGCGCTCTCACCACTGCGCAGTGGTAATGTAGGGCTCACAGATGCACTCTTGCACTGTGGTGGAGTATCATAATCAGATTGTACTTGTGGAGGATTGTCATTATCTGGCTGCATCATCTTTTGCAAGAGGAATATTGGCAACGCTTTGGTAAAGCCACCCATCAAGCTATTTAATGTCCCTGTGATGGTACTACCAAACGAGCTCTTTTGTAAAATACTCTTTGCCGTTGGGGAGGCAAGAGCAAAGCAGCAGGCTATTGGGCCCATAGGTGTACAAACACCAGGCTGTACTGCAGCTCCACTAGCAGCTCCACAATATGTAGGGACGTACGGCTTGCCAGGTACAGGCGGCGGGCATGGCGGCGCGGCTACAAGCCCACCTACAGGGCAAGTCGCTGCATGCGCTATACTAATAGCCGTCTGCTTCTCTTGGGTATTCTTAATAAGCTCTGAGCTGAGGTCTACACCTGCGATAATAACAATAACTACCAAGAGCGGAGCAAAGAGTCTGTAGAGCATATTTAGGGCTTCCATCATTTAGCAATTGTACTGCGCTACGCCCACTATACAAAGCCACTTATGCACAAGTCAAGGCAAATCTCTCTATCGTAGAGTATAAATTAAGCCCCTCTCTGCGGCTCTTGTGAGGTAATCCTGCTATAATAATAACCATCTCTTTAAGCTCAGCCTCACTCCATTTATTACCTTGTTTTTTAATAAGCATATCTTTAACTGCCCAAAAGAGTATGCCCACTATTGCCTCTGGCTCTGCGCCGGCTAAGCGCGCCTCGGCTAACCCTTGCCATAGACGCTGCTTATCACGTGCCTTGAGAGCATTGGCCACACTAAAGACATTAAACTCCCCGCTACCAAACTTGACATTTGGAGCGCTAAGCTTGTATTCTGTAATTTTATTTGCGTGCTTTTTGTATTGCTCTAGAGTCTTTGGATTTAACTTGCCTGCAAGCACCACACATACATGGGCGCTCTCTTGCATTGCACCCTGTTCTTCTGGTGTTGGCTCTTCGCTCAGGTTGTCTAAGAATATTATATAATTACTCTTAAAGAGGCCTTGCGTACCGAGTAGGCCGCTGATGCCTACGCCACTCTCTTGCTCTTCACTCGTGATGCGCACAAGCTCTGCATCTGGAGCCTTGTACTGTAAGCCTCTTATGAGGCTCTGCGCCTTCTCTCTCGCCTTCGACTCATCATTACCATAGAAGATGTACAACATACACTCTTATTATTTCTCTTTATTTAATTCTACCGGCTTTAGCTCGGCCCAGTTTTGCCCCACTTTAGCCTCTACCGGGGTTGCCACAGGCAACCCCGCCACAGCCTCCATTATATGGTCTATCTCTTTTGTATAATCTTGCCAATCATCCTCTGGCATCTCATATATTAGCTCATCATGTACTTGTAATATCAGCTGTACTTTGCTTTGCAAGCTGCTCTCTTGCAGATACTTGTCCACAGCTATCATGGCGAGCTTGGTGACATCTGCAGATGAGCCCTGCACTGGCGCGTTGACAGCCATACGCTCGGCTGCGGCCCGCACAAAGGGCAGCTTAGAGCTAAGTCCCTCAAAGTAGCGCTTGCGACCAAAGAGAGTGGTGGTGTAACCTAGGCGCTGCGCCTCACTCTTAGTGTTGTCTATCCACTGCGCTAGGTCACTAAAGCTCTTAAAGTATTTGTCTAGATAAGCTCGCGCATCTTTTTGAGTTATATTTTGGTCTCCCTCTTGCAGGCCCTCCTGCAGATTAGCCCGCAATGCGTTGACGCCCATACCATAGAGTATGCCGAAGTTGATAACTTTTGCGCGGCGGCGCATCTCTGGCGTGACCTCGCTCACTGGCACATTAAAGACTTCCCCAGCAACTGCAGAGTGGATATCTCCCCCACTCTTAAAGATGCCTAGCAACTTCTCATCATCAGAGAGTACCGCTGCTATGCGTAGCTCTATCTGTGAGTAATCTAGCGCCACTAGTACGCGACCCTTAGGCGCTACAAAGGCTTTGCGCACGCGCCTGCCGTGTTCACTCTTTGTTGGGATGTTCTGTAGGTTGGGCTGCTGACTGGCCATGCGCCCAGTGGTAGTGCCCGCCTGTAAAAATTGTGTATGCAAGCGCCCATCTCCGCCGCGAGCCTCCTCCTCTACCATCTTTGGTAGGTTGTCTATATATGTAGAGAGCAACTTCTGCAGCTCTCTATAGTCAAATACCTTGTTGATTATTGGATGCTCAGCGGCTAGTTTGTGCAGCTCCTTCTCATTGGTAGAGTACTGCCCGCTTGCCGTCTTCTTCTTACTCTTGAGGCCTAGCTTGTCAAAGAGTACCTCACCCAGCTGCTTTGGCGACTTAATATTAAACTCGACTCCGGCCATCTTGTATATCTCCTTCTCTATCTTTGCCAGCTCTGCGCTGTACTCTTTAGAGAGCCCTTTAAGATACGCTGTGTCTAGCATTATACCCGTCTTATTCATCTGCTCTACTATACTTATGAGCGGCTTTTCTATCTTGTTAAATACTTTATCAAGCTCTCTCTCTTTTAAGAGTGTGCTAATATTTTGCTTTGCTTCTGCCCAGTTGGCTGCTCCTGTAAATTGCATTATGTCGTCTACTGTTGGGTTGGTGATGTCTGACTTTATAAGCCACAGCATGATGCCCACCTCTTGTGCCTCTCTCTTACTTATGCTTGCTAGCTCTTGCGCCACTTCTTGCTCCTCCTCATCTGCGCCAAGGAGCGTCTTGACCCTCGGCACAAGTGTGCGCAGCTCTAGCTCTGAGAGCAGCGAGAACACCGGCTCCATGGTCACACTCTCTAGCCACTCCACTGTCGGTAGCTTATACGTAACTGGTACATCTCGCACAATTGTTGCCAACATCTTAGAGAAGTAGGCCTCATCTTTACCCTCTTGCAGCAATCCTAAAGTGCGCGGTGTGAGCCCGACTTTTTTAAGCGCCTCCTTGTCTGTTGCATCGAGCTTGTCTAATGCTTTATATATATTGTCTAGGCTGCCATACTTGGCAATGAGTGTTGTCGCTGTTTTCTCTCCTATACCCTTAATGCCGGGGATGTTGTCTGAGGGATCGCCTCGGAGACCTTTATAATCTGGCAAAAGTTCTGGACCAAAGCCGAAGCGCTCCTTCACAGCCTTCTCATCATACATTATTGTGTCTTTCACTCCCTTTCTTAGAGTATATACTTGCACTCTCTTGCCACTCACTAGCTGCATGGTGTCCATATCTCCTGAGGCAATCACCACATCAATCTCTTTCTCAGCAGCAAAGCAAGACTTTGCTTTTTTGACTTGTTTACTAGCTTTTTGTTTAGTTAACTGCTCTACTATTGTGCCTAGTAGATCATCGGCCTCGTAACCCTCTAACTCGTATACAGGTATATTAAATGCCTTAAAGATATCTCTAGAGCGCACTATCTGCGCCACCAGCGCGTCATCAGTCTTCTTGCGGCCGTTCTTATAATCCTTAAACACCTCATGCCTGAATGTCGGCTTCGGCAAGTCAAAGCACGCAGCGATGTACTCCGGCTTTACATCCTTGAGGATATTCACCAGCATGGCAACTATGCCGTATAGAGCGCCGGTAGGCTCACCCTTACTACTCTTAAAGTCGGGCAAGGCGTGGTAAGCACGGTGGATAATGGCGTGTGCATCTAAGAGCACGAGCGTCTTACTCTTCTTTTTGCTCTCTTTCTTACTCGCCATCAACCCAGTATACCATCAATCACAACCTTGCGCGTTGTCTCGTCTATATGCTTGAAGTTTATATTTATCGTACTGTTTGGTAATGCGCTTACTATATTCTCTGCCCACTCTATCACTACTAGTGTACCCGCCGCGGCAAGAGTGTTAGCAAAGTCTAGTGTCTTCATATCATCTGCGCCCTCTAACCTATACGCATCTATATGCACAAGCCTCTCAACAGCAAAGCCTTGCTTTGCTGTTTGAGATACTTTATAGGACTTTTGTATTACAAATGTTGGGCTTGTGATGTGCTCTGTGATGCCTAGCTCTTTTGCAAGCGCCTTGGTAAAGGTCGTCTTGCCAGTACCTAGCTCACCACTAAGTGCCAGCACTGTCGCCTTATTAGACTTTATAGTCTTGCTTTTGAGTTTTAAGTTACTCAGTAAGTCGACTACCAAGTTGTACATGCCTTGCTCATTATTCACTATATATTCTTTATGTTCATTTTTACTCATGTTGGCATGGTATCATTATAGCCATGACAGTACAATTCAATGATACCAAGCAGACAGAGCGCCTAGAGGAGCTGCACCTTAAAGAGGAGGAGAAGCTCGCCCAGATGCTCTCTAAGAAGTATGGGGTAGGCTACATAGACCTCACAAGGCAAAACATCAGCACAGACTCACTACGCCTAATACCGCAGGAGGCTGCGCGCAGCGCAGAGGCTGCAGCCTTTAAGACTGTGGTAAAGACGGTGTACATAGCAGCGCGCTCACCCAAGCGAGCAGACACAGTGCAAGAGATAGAGCGCATCAAGAGCTTGGGCTATGAGGTAAAGCTTTTTATGGTCTCACTCCGCAGCCTAGAGCATGCATGGGGGCACTATGCCGACCTCTCATATGCTACTGCATCTGAAGGTGGCGTGCTGAGTCTCTCCTCAGAGACTATCGCAAATATGAAGCAAGAGCTAAAGACAATAGATGATGTAAAAAAGAATATTGGTGAGGCGCTAGCCAGTAGCAAGTCTCACCGTATCTCGCGCGTACTAGAGGTGCTACTTGGAGGAGGTCTTGCTCTTGGCGCCTCTGACGTACATATGGAGCCAGAGGATGCGTATATCCACGTACGCTATAGGCTTGATGGAGTGCTTACAGACATAATGGACTTTGACGCCTCTATATACAAGTTGTTGCGCTCACGTATAAAGCTGCTCTCTGGTACTAAGATTAATGTAACCAATATGGCACAGGACGGCCGCTTTAGCATCACTGTGGGTGAGGCAGATGTAGAGATACGTACCTCTATCATACCTGGGGCATACGGCGAGAGTGTGGTGATGCGTATCCTTGACCCTAGTGCGCTTGGGCTCAACATTGACGCAGTGGGTATGGATGAGCACCTTAAAAAAGTCTTCTTAAAAGAGATAAGCAAGCCCAACGGCATGATACTCAATACCGGCCCC
>CAZWWY010000015.1:0-10316 GCA_964637785.1 uncultured Candidatus Saccharibacteria bacterium | reverse complement strand
CAAATTCTTGCTCATTTACCACTTTTATGCCTAGCTCTTGTGCCTTATCTAGCTTACTACCGGCATTTGCTCCTGCTAATACCATGCCAGTATTGCTTGAGACACTGCTTGCCACCTTGCCGCCAGCCTCTCTTATTTTTACCTTTGCCTCCTCTCTACTCATTGTCTCTAGAGTGCCAGTCACCACCACACTCTGCCCCATCAACACCAAGGCAAGGCCTTGGTGTTGTGACTGTGACTTGGTGGTTGAACTGCCAAGTATCGTAATTTGTTGTAATAGTCTTTTTAGCATCTCTTGATTTTCAGTATTATTGAAGTAGTTTACTATGCTCTCTGCTACTACCTTGCCTATGCCGTCTATCTTCTCTAATTTTTCAGTATTTGCACTTTGCAGTTTTTCTAATGTATTAAAATTATTTGCCAAGTCTATTGCTGTCTCCTCACCGACCTGTGGTATTGAGAGCGAGGTTAAGAGTCTTGCAAGTGTCACATCTTTTGCATCCACTATCGCTTTAAGCAGATTGTCTGCAGAGAGCTCTGCAAAGCCCTCAAGCTCTAAGAGGTCACCCTTTTGCAATGTAAAAATATCATCAAAGCTCTGCACCAAGTCTGCACGCACAAGCTGCTCTACCACCTTTGGCCCACAACCATCTATATCAAAGCATTTTTTACTTGTAAAGTACTCTATCTTGCGCACAAGTTGCTCAAAAGAATTTTTGTTCTTACACCTCCATGCAGCTTGCCCGTCTATGCGCTCTATAGAGCCACCATCACCACAAGCTGCTATTTTTGTTGGCCATTTATATTGTTTACTATTTTTTGGCCTTAACTCTGTAAGTACTTCTATAATGTCTGGGATTATATCTCCACTTTTTTGTAGTATCACTGTATCACCAACCCTAATACCCAATCTCTTAATCTCATCTTCATTATGCAAGGTTGCCCTACTCACTACCGAGCCCGCTACAAGCACGGGGCGCAAGTGAGCCACTGGAGTGAGCACACCAGTGCGCCCTACTTGCAGTACTATATCTTCTACAACGGTAGTAACCTGCTCTGCAGAGAACTTGAGCGCCATAGCAAAGCGTGGCGCCTTGCCCGTGTAGCCGAGTACCTCCTGCAACTTTACTTCATTAACTTTTACTACTACGCCATCTATCCAGTAGTCTTCTTTGTCCTTCCTCTTTTGCCACTGCTGCCAGTAGCACAACACGTCACTCATTTTGTCAAAATGTGCATAACTCCTATTGACTTTAAAGCCAAGTATGCTGAGTTGCTCTAGTTCGGCTATTTGCGTCTCTGCCTCACCACCTTTTGCAATATCGTAAATAAACACATCAAGCTTGCGCTCTGCCACAATAGCTGGGTCAAGCTGGCGCAATGTGCCGGCAGCCAAATTACGCGGGTTAGCATACTCTGGCTCTCCTGCTTTTTTTTGAGCTTTGTTTATAATCTCAAACTGCGTTTTGCTTATATATATCTCACCCTCTACTACCATGTCTACTGGCCTCGAGAGCTTGAGCGGTACAGACTCTATAGTACGCACATTTGCCGTCACATCCTCACCAACTTTACCATCTCCACGAGTTGCAGCCTGCACCAATACTCCCTTTTTATACTCTAAGATAATCTTGAGTCCATCTATCTTAAGCTCGCAACTATATGTAGGTAATTTGTTTATACCCCTTTGCCTTAACATCCTTTTAACTCGCGCATCAAAGTCGTGCATGTCGTCTGCACTAAAAGCATCATTAAAAGACCATTGCGCAACCTTGTGAGTAACTTTACTAAAGCCCTCTGCGGCCTTGCCAGCCACGCGCTGTGTTGGCGAGTCTGTAGTAACCAACTCTGGATGCTCTTGCTCTAAGTCATACAGCTCCTTTTTAAGTGAGTCCAGAGCCTCCTCTGATATCTCTTGCTTATCTTCTACATGATAGAGATACCGATGATGATTAATCAATTCTCTTAATTTCTTTGCTCTTTGTTTTACGCTTTTGTCTATCATCACCGTCTCCTTAATAGCGCATCTTTACTGCCCTCTCTAACTTACGTGAGTTATTAACCTCGCATGCTGTACTGTATCCTTTAGAGTTTATCTCTGTGCGTATGGCTCCCGTCTCATGTTTGATAACCTCTACTTTAATACATTTATTATTTTGAGAGAACTCAAAATTATTTGTAGACACTCCACCAACATAACCATTGCCCCCTAGTTGACAAGTAGCAGCATCGCACCCACTAGGCTCTCCTATTGACATATTATTGCATTTGGCTCCAGTTGTTGGAGTACTGACATTAAATCCTCCTTTAAGATCCCAATATAAGGCACATTCAGCTCCGGCGTCTGCTGCATAAAAAGCGTATTGAGAGTCTCTCCCCAAGCTTGATAAGATTATCTCCTTCTGTGCTATCACAAACATAGAGAGACCGAGCGACAGCAATAAAGATGCTACCAATGATGCCAATAAAAGAGTAAAGCCTCGAGAATAATTATATTTAAATTGAAAAATTGTCATACTAAGGTGTTATTACTCCTGCTATCCATTTATATATATTTTCTTCTACTAGTACGCTACGCGTCCTGCCTGTGAGCGCCGCCTTCCACTGTACTTCAGCTCGCACTGTCATCTCCTCTCCACTGGTATCTGGGACCTCTATGATACGTACAAACCTCTTAAAGCGTGACTCATCTCCAATATCATGACCGTAGAAGCCTGTGTTGTTGTCAAACTTTAGATAATTGCATGAGCTCTCATCACTGCCGCTGCATAATATAAAATTTTGTGTAGTAGAGATAGAATCTACCATAAAGGGCTTTGCTGCATCTCCTATCATCTCTACGTCAAGTCCATTAAGCCAATCGGATGTACTACCTGTTTTGATAATATTAAGTATGTTATGATCTCGTTGAGCTCGCACCGTCTCGACGGCCTCTTGCGCAAGATGAAAGGCTGTAACCTGGTCTCTAGAGTTATATGCGGCCATGAGTGACTGCGACGCAAGGGTAAGAGGTGCTGCTATAGCTATAGTGAGTATGGTCACTGCTACCAATGTCTCTATTAATGTAAAACCTTCTTTTGTCATAAAATTATAGATCTAATAGTCTCTGAGTTGCACTTGCTTGGATATTAAAATGAGTTGTCGTCTTTAGTTTATCAAAGCCGGCCTTACCTCGTACTATCACCACGACTCTGGGCTGCAGTAGGTCTCCTGGCACTTCGGTTGTTTTATAAAATTGTAAATAATCAATATCTACTTCAATTGCTGTGAGAGGCACATCAATAGCAGCTCCGAATCCGTCTGGTTGATAGCGCTTCCATATCCTGCCTATGCCATCTGCATCCTCTATAAAAGAGTACACCCAACTATCTCCTGAGTTGCTAGGGTCCTTACCAAAAGGGGTGAAAGTTAGCGTGTGCCCACTGTCAGTCACTTCATATTTTTGCCCCATCCTTAGTGCGCGCACCATACCATCTAATGATACGTTTAGGTTATTCATCACTGATTGTATCGCCTGCGCTCTTTTACTAGCATCTATAAGAGACAGCAGTGCCCCCATACTCACCAACATTACTACAGAGAACAGTGTTACTGCAACCATAATCTCTATTAATGTAAAACCTTTATTCTTCATATTATTACTTTGTTACAGATATCTGCCCTGATACCTCTACAAGCACTTTCATTGTATCACCCTTTGGAGAGATAAGCTCTATCTCAGCCTTATCATAAAGTACGTTGGTGACACCATTAAAGCGTATTGCAGCATCTGGCTCCGGCCTTTTAAACAATATATCTAAAGAGCCACTACAAGACTGACAAACATTAATACAACTGCTGCCCCCTACACACAATCTATTAAGCTTGTATCCTTTGCCTATATATTGGACCTCTATATCTTCTAATGTTGTATTACGTATGCCATCCTCTCCTCTTATTATTGTGCCTATATCTTTATAAGTATCTGCAAACATTACATACTCTGTAGGGTTATTGGCATTAAAATGTACACCATACCCAGCCTCAAATTCTCCAGATCCAATATCAATCTTACGTACACTTACGCCATATGTCTGTGCCTCTCGTACTACAAGGGCTGTCTCATATGCCAAATTACGCAGCATTACCTGCCCTCCAAACTTAGAGTGACTAGCCAAAGTGACCCCAGTGATAACCACCATAATACCTATGGTTACCATCAACTCTATAAGGGTGAAGCCTCTCATTCTCATATAAATATTATAGCACTAATTAGCTCAATGAATCCGACCTTTGTGAGTAATGCAAGCAAAAATCCAAGTATAAGGAATGGGCCAAACGGTACCTCACTCTTTGCGCCAGCCTTGCGCAATGCCATCAGTACAAGTCCATATATTGCCCCTAATACAAAAGCATACCACAGAGCAGATACACCCATATATACTCCTAAAAAGATGCCGATACCAACAGACAACTTAACATCTCCAAAGCCCATAGCCCTACCACGAGAGAAGTACCACATAGCAAATATAGGCAAAGCCGTAGTAACACCACCTAACATATGCCAACCATATTCAACAATATTAGCAGATACTGTAATACTCCACATCACTGCCAAAGCTGTAAAAGTATATGAGTATAGGTCTGGCAATATAGTGTGCTTATAATCATATGTAGCTAACACTACTAATACAATCATTGTTGGTAGCATTATTGTAAGCTCAAGCCAATTATTACTGCTAATATAAGTGAGTACAAATAATATAGCAGTGAGCAACTCTACAATAGGATACTGCCACGATATTTTACTCTTGCAAGATACGCATCTACCTTTTAATAAGACAAAGGAGAGTATAGGCACCAGCTGCCACCACAGCAAAGGCTCTTGGCAGCTCATACACCCACTCCTGCCAGCAAGGCTCTTACCGGTATTGTGCCGCAAGATTACCACATTTAAAAAGCTGCCAACAATAGCACCAAATAAAAAGATAGTACCTATCATACTATACGCAAATAACCCTATGGAGTACTCCATAGGGTTATTTTAACACATAATTAGCAAACTAATTATCTATCGTACTTTGACTCTATCTCTGGGAGATTTGCTATCATTTCACTCTTCTTTGAGCCGGCAAAGCCTGTACCTGCTGGTATAAGGCGGCCTACTATCACGTTCTCTTTCAGTCCTATTAGCTTATCTTTAGCTCCACGTACAGCATCCTCTGTGAGCTTGCGCGTAGTGTGTTGGAAGGATGCAGAGGAGAGCCAGCTATCTCGAGTGAGGGCTACCTCGGTGATACCGAGTACTACCTTGTCTGCACCAGCTGGTATACCACCCGACTCCTCTAAGCGTGCATTCTCCTCTTCTAGTACGCTCCTCTCTACCGTCTGTCCGACTGTAAAGCGAGAGTCCCCAACCTCAGTTATCTTGCGTCTACTAAACATCTGCTTTACTATTATCTCTAGGTGCTTACGAGATACAGCTATACCCTGCAAGTCATATATCTTAAGAATCTCAGTAATAATATACTCGCGAGCCTTCTCCTCTCCGGCATATGCATAGTAATCTGCGATGCTTGCTGAGCCGTCTGTCATTAGCTCGCCCTTGCTTACCTTGTCTCCAGCCTTTATTAAGATCATACGAGCTGGTGGCACCTTGTACTGAGTATCGCGCTTAAGAGCCTTTTTGCTTGTGGTCTCTGGTAATAGCATTATCACTCTCTGTCCATTCTCATCCTCTACTATCTCGCCGATAGTACCATTAATCTTAGCTATCACCGCAGGACTCTTAGGGTTGCGCCTGTCTATGACCTCCTCAACGCGGGGTAGACCTTGCGTAATATCTCCACCTATTGAGGCCCCTGTAGCGTGCTTAGTATTCATCGTAAGCTGAGTAGATGGCTCTCCAAGACTCTGCGCGGCTATGGTACCCACTGCCTCTCCGAGCTCTATTTGCTGGCTCGTTGTCAAATCACTACCATAACACTTAGCACATACTCCGCGCGGCGTCTTACACATCATAGGTGAGTATACTTGTACAGTTTCTACCCCTGCATCCTCTATGTCTTGTGCATCAAAGCCTGTTAAGAGGTGCCCCTTCTTAAACTTCTTCTTGTCGCCTCCTTTGCCTACCTCTATTGCCTCGGCTAATACGCGACCTTTGATGTTCTTAGCTATAGATACCTCTATGCCTAGTGAGTTAATCTTAGATACACTCATAGACTCTTTAGTGCCACAGTCCTCCTCTACTATTATAACGTCTTGAGCCACATCAAAGAGTCGTCTTGTTAGATACCCGGCTGATGCTGTTTTAAGAGCAGTATCAGCAAGACCCTTACGAGAGCCGTGCGTGGTGATGAAGTACTCTATAGGAGTAAGACCCTCCTTGTATGATGTAGTGATAGGGAACTCGATAATGTCTCCCTTTGGGTTTTGTATAAGACCCTTCATGCCTCCCATATTTGTAAGCTGAGCTATTGAGCCACGCGCGCCCGAGCGGATGAGGTTGTTTACAGAGCTGTCTCCATCACTGTGGGCAGCGTCTACCACCTTCTCTACTTCACTCTTGATACCTTGCCACGTCTCTATTGTCATGCGGCGGCGCTCTGCCTCACTTAAGAGACCGTCATTATATTGGTCTCTTAATTCTGCTACTTGTTTTTTGCCTCCTTCGATAATCTCCTTTTTACCTTCTGGTACATTCACATCACTCATACCCCATGTTACTCCAGAGTGCGTTGCATACTTAAAGCCAAAGTGCTTGATGCGGTCTAGTATGTGGGGTATGCCCTCTAGGCCGTAGATTTCTATTAGCTCGTCTACCAGCGGCTTCATATCCTTCTTTGTGATTACATCATTTATATAACGGAAGTCGTTTGGCAATACAGAGTTAAAGAGTAAGCGCCCTACAGATGTCTCAAAGAGCTCACCCTTGAATTGTGCGTACTTCTCATTCTCGCTTGGGAGCACCTTAATCTTAGCGCGTAAGTCAAGTACACCAAAGTCATATGCGGTAATCGCTGCATTCGTACTCTCAAATACTTTGCCCTCACCCTTTGCAGCATCAATGATGTTTGTCATCCAATATACTCCTAGCACAATATCCATAGATGGGCCTGTGGTTACCTCTCCACTACCTGGCTTTAGTATATTCTTGTTGGCACTCATAATCTCTTTGGCCTCTGTCTGTGCCTCTAGGCTTAGTGGTACGTGTACGGCCATCTGGTCTCCATCAAAGTCGGCGTTAAAGGCACTACATACCATCGGGTGTATCTGTATAGCGCTACCCTCAATAAGTACAGGACGGAAGGCTTGTAGAGATTGCCTGTGGAGAGTAGGTGCGCGGTTGAGTAATACATATTTACCCTCAATAACCTCCTCAAGTATTGCCCATACCTCTGGGATACCCTCGTCTATAAGCTTATTGGCACCACGGATGTTAAAGGCTATCTCACGCTCAAGTAAGCCCGCGATAATAAACGGCCTAAAGAGCTCAAGAGCCATAGCCTTCGGCAAGCCGCATTGGTCTAGCTCTAGGTCTGGGCCAATAACAATAACGCTGCGGCCAGAGTAGTCTACGCGCTTACCTAAGAGGTTCTGACGGAAGTAGCCCTGCTTACCCTTCATATAATCCGCAAGACTCTTTAGCGGGCGCTTTTGCCCACTACCCATGGCTGGGCCACTGCCGCGGCGTATAGTATTATCAAGTAATGCATCTACTGCCTCTTGGAGTATGCGCTTCTCATTCCTTAAAATTACGTCTGGGGCGTGTATTGCCATCAGCTTTTTAAGGCGATTATTACGATTGATGACGCGTCTGTATAGGTCGTTAAGGTCTGAGCTGGCATGACGCCCACCCTCAAGAGCCACCATTGGACGCAAGGCCGGCGGTATCACAGGCAGCTGACTAATAAACATCCACTCAGGACGCACCTTGCCATGCTTCATATTTATCACTAATGTTAAGCGCTTGCGGAGTTTCTCTCGTTCTGTTGCATTGGCTTTATCTAGCTTCTCGTACAAGATAGCCTCAAACTTATCAAGGTTAATATCAGAGAAGATTTTGTGTATAGCCTCTGCTCCTATAGCCGCCTCAAAGGCTGCCCCATACTTAACTGCATAGCGGTGATACGTAGCCTCATCTAGTACCTTATTAAGTACTATACTTGCTATCTCTTTCTTAGCTTCGTTTGCCTTGTCTTTAAGCTCCTTTTTATCATCTGCACTCTTGAGAGTTGCAAGCTTGTTCTTATACTCTGTGTCTAACTCTGTCAGTAGGCGCTCCTTCTCTGCCTCATGCACCTGAGTAATGATGTAACCAGCAAAGTATATAACCTTCTCTACGTCAGCTGTCGAGAGTCCGAGCAATAATGCAATACGTGATGGAATACCACGGAGGAACCATATGTGAGAGACTGGTACAGCTAGGTCTATATGCCCCATGCGCTCGCGGCGCACTACAGAGCGAGTAATCTCTACTCCACACTTCTCACATACAATACCCTTAAAGCGTATACCCTTATACTTACCACAATAACACTCAAAGTCCTTCTCTGGGCCAAAGATTTTCTCATCAAAGAGACCATTCTTCTCTGGGCGCTGTGTACGATAGTTAATGGTCTCTGGCTTTGTCACCTCTCCTCTACTCCACTCTACCACTCGCTCTGGAGAGGCCAAACTAAGTATTACCTCATTGAAGTTGTTTCTATTGTTTCTATTTTTAGGCATAATGTTTATTTAGTTAGTTTTTCTTCTTCAATTTTTGCAATCTCATCTGCTGTTGGCTCAGTCTCTGTCTCTGCCCCTCCTTCTGAGACACCTTCTTCTATCAATGTATCATCCGGTAACTCTTGCTCATCATCACTATTATGCAATGCGACATCAAGCACTAACCCGCGCAAGTGCCTCTGCAATACGTTGAATGTGGCGGGGATGTTGCTCTGTGTGATACGCTCATTTTTGATTATAGCGTCAAAGGCTGACGTGCGGCCCATTATGTCATCTGACTTGATTGTGAGCACCTCGCGCAGCGCGTGTGCCGCACCATAGCCAAGGAAGGCCCACACCTCCATCTCTCCGATTCTCTGACCACCATTTTGCGCCTTACCACCAAGTGGTTGCTGCGTAGTAAGTGAGTATGGCCCTATAGAGCGCATGTGCAGCTTGTCCTCTACCATGTGATGCAGCTTAAGTATATACATCACTCCCATTGCTACATCTTGGTCAAATTTCTCTCCGGTGCGGCCGTCATATAATGCAACCTTGCCCGTCTCTGGGTAACCTGCTTTCTTTAGCTCCTCTATTATCTCCTCCTCAGTAGCTCCGGCAAATGGAGGTACCACAGCCTGGTAGCCAAGAGTATCTGCAGCAAGCCCAAGGTGCAATTCTAGTATCTGGCCTAGGTTCATACGGCTAGGTACCCCAAGTGGAGTAAGTATGATGTCTACTGGCTCGCCGTCTTTTGTATATGGCATGTCCTCCTCAGGTAAAACCTTAGAGATAACGCCCTTATTACCATGGCGCCCTGCTAGCTTATCTCCTACTGAGATGTTGCGTAGTTGCGCTATCTCTACTTGTATCTTCTTTATTATACCTGAGTCTATATGATCTCCATTCTCTCTAGAGAAGATTTGTACTCCTACCACGCGGCCTCTCTTGCCTGCTGGCATACGCTTGCTAGTATCCTTCACATCCTTGGCCTTATCACCAAAGATAGAGCGCAGCAATCTCTCCTCTGCTGTCAGCTGAGTCTCTCCCTTAGGAGTTACCTTGCCTATGAGTATGTCTCCTGGGCGCACCTCAGCTCCAATCCTTATAACTCCCTCCTCATCTAGGTTACGCAGCTTCATCTCACTTACGTTTGGTATGTCATGAGTTGTGACCTCCGGGCCGAGCTTGGTATCGCGCACCACACACTCAAATTGCTCAATATGTACTGATGTAAACTTACTCTGCTTTACAAGGCGCTCAGAGATGATGATGGCATCCTCATAGTTAGCTCCTGCCCAACTCATAAAGGCCACGCGGGCATTTTGCCCCACGGCTATCTGCCCACCATCTGTACTTGATGTGTCTGCTAGTAGGTCTCCACGCTTTACCTTGTCGCCCACCTTTACAGTAGCGCGATGGTGGAAGCATGAAAAGTCGTTAGTACGCTCAAATGTTGTAAGGGTATACTCATCTTTCTTCCCTTTAGTATTCTTTATTATAATCTTCTTTGCATCTACAAAGTCTACTTTACCACCCTCTTTGGCCAATATTATACGCCCAGAGTCACGCGCGGCTTTCTCCTCTATGCCTGTGGCTACTACTGCCGCCTCAGGGATGATACATGGAGT
>CAZWWY010000014.1:0-10974 GCA_964637785.1 uncultured Candidatus Saccharibacteria bacterium | reverse complement strand
TTTATAAAAAATAAGGAGGATTTTAAATATCCAGTTGATCTCCAAGAGCCAGCACAAGAACAATGAAAAAATGGTATTATTTTGCAATGAGTAAAGATAAGACCGTGAAGACTAAGCAGCGATTGTGTGTGTTTATAGATGCGGCAAATGTTTGGGAGGCACAGAAGGCCAAGGGTAGGATGTTTGATTATGCTAAGCTCAAACAATATCTAAAAAAGATGTTTGAAGCCAGTAACGTATCCGTATTCTATTACACGGCATACCCTGCAGATGGCACACGTGATTATTCATTAGATAGTAAGCACAAGTTCTTCACGTATCTTAAGAAGGGCCTAGGATTTGTAGTGCGTAAGAAGGAGTTAAAACGTATAAAGATACAAACGAAACATGGAGAAGCGATTCAAGAAAAGGGTAATATGGACGTTGAACTGGCCATAGATGTAATCCATTTTAAGAATAAGTATGATATTGCAGTATTTTTCACAGGTGATGCCGACTTTCTTGCTTTAGTAAATTACGTACGTAATGGTGGTAAAAGGGCCTATGTGTTTTCTTCGCAAAAGAATGTCTCAATAGAGATGCGTACTGGGAGTGACGGATATACAGATGTCTTAAGAGTTGAAGATGACATATGGGGCAGTAAATTGAAGCAAAAGAGTAGTATTAACAGCGGTAATAAAAATCACCCTCGTAAACGAGGGTGATTCTTGGATGTAAAACCCTTTTAGTTGTATGGTACAACCAAAAGACACAAGTATTATACAATAGACATAACCTAAAGTCCATAGTTGTCCACAGTATCAATGATTATGATAAAAAAGTTTATAAAAAATAAGGAGGATTTTATTTGTGAGCATTGCGGTGCTGTGGTTGTTGGCAATGGCTATACTAACCACTGCCCAGAGTGCCTGTGGAGCAAGCATGTAGATGTGAATCCGGGAGACAGGCAGGCTTTAGAGAGTTGTGGTGGTAAGATGAAGCCAGCCGAGGTGCAGACAAAAGGCGACACATATATAATAAAACATAAGTGCAAAAAATGTGGACATGAGAAGCCAAACAAAATAGCAAAAACCGATAACTTTGATACACTAGTAGAGTTATGCAAGCCAAAGTCAAAATAAAGACAAAAGAGCAAATAGATATAGAGGGCAAGATTTTTGCGATAGAAGAGAAAATGAGCTCGGCGGATTTCTGGAATGATTCGCAGAAGGCGCAATCAATTATGGCAGAGTATCAGGCATTGAAAGAGGAGTTAAAAGGTGGTAGCAAGTATGGTAAGAGTAATGCAATTATCACAATAATGGCCGGTGCTGGTGGTGACGACTCTGAGGACTTTGTGACGATGCTTAAGCGGATGTATGAGAGGTGGGCAGTTAAGTCGGGCTTAGCCGTTGAGTTGCTGAGTAGTACTGTTAGCTCAGCAGGATATAGGAGTGTGAGTTTCTTACTTGGCGGTTCAACCGCTAAGTTGGATTCTGGTGCTTATGGGAAGTTGAAGGGTGAGAGTGGGGTGCATCGGCTTGTGCGTATCTCCCCATTTAATGCACAAGGCAAGCGGCAGACTAGCTTTGCCATGGTAGAGGTGGTGCCGGAGCTCTCTGAGTTGCCAGAGATTGAGATTAACGATAGCGATCTTGAGGTAAGCTTTGCGCGCAGTGGTGGTGCAGGAGGGCAAAATGTGAATAAGGTAGAGACAGCCGTACGCATCAAGCACAAGCCGACAGGTATAAGCGTCAAGTGCACAGAGGGACGCAGCCAAGAGGCTAACAGAGAGAAGGCGATGGCGCAGCTGCTAGGCAAGCTGTATAAAAAGCAAGAGGAAGACAGGGCAAAAGAAGCAAAAGGCCTAACAATAAGCGACAAGATAGAGAATGAGTGGGGCAGCCAGATGCGTAGCTATGTACTGCATCCGTATAAGAAGGTCAAGAGCCATGTGAGTGACGTAGAAACGAGTAATGTAGACGCAGTACTTGACGGTGATATTGATATGTTTTTGTAATAGTCTTTTAAGATTATGGTATTATGGTGTTATGAAATATCTTTTTAATAAAACTAAAGGAGTATATGAGTGGATCTACAAGATCAACAAATATGACCTTCAAGAGTTTCATGTAATTTATGCATTACTGGCAGCTACATTGCTCCCACTATTTATATTTAATTTTGACGGAGTTAAGATGACGCTCGTGGTGCTTATATACCTGTCCCCTATATGGCTGACAACAGCATTGGTGATAATGATATGGAGTCTATGGATGAATTATATACAACTCAAATATATAACCGACAAAAAACAAGAGTCTGCATTATATGAACTTGTAGTACCAAATAATATAACAAAGTCTCCAGTAGCGATGGAGCTCTTTTTTGAGGGGCTCTTACTCACACAAGGTGAGACAACAGAGATAAATAAATATTGGAGTGGCAAGGTGCGCCCATGGTGGAGCTTAGAGATTACAGGTATCAATGGTGAAGTGAAGATGTATATGTGGATGTGGAAGCGGTTTAGAGAGCATGTAGAAGCTCAGCTTTATGCCCAATTTCCTGAGGTAGAGCTTAATGAGATAGAGGATTATGCGTCTCAGGTACACTATGACCCTGAGAAGCATTTTGCTTGGGGGCACAGATTTAAACTTGCCGAAGCTGAAGCTCTACCAATAAAGACGTATTTTGACTACGGCCTCCACGAGCATGCGGATAAGTGGGAGACTAAGATAGACCCAATGGTAAATATATTAGAGAGATTTGCCTTACCTAAGCAGGGTGAGCAGATGTGGTTGCAGATACTCTTCCAAAAGTCTGATAGGAAGGTCACAGATGAGGCAGATAAAATAATAGATAAGATATATAAAGACAAGAGTACGGAGTTTGTAGATCCTAATAATGCTGACGAGAAGACGCAAGGCTTCGCCATGCTCACTCCTGGTGATAGAGCCAAAGTGGAGGCAATAGAGAGAGCAGGGAAGAAGCCGGCTTTTGATTGTGTAATCCGTAACTTATATTTTGCAGATAAAGATGTAAAGGACTCTCACCGTATACAATCTATGGGCAAGATGTTTACTAACTATGACGGTTATAACAAGATAGAGGCATTTCAAGGGGAGGCTACGGGTGGAGATTATCCGTGGGAGAAGTATACCTTACCAGATTGGAATAAAATATTAAAAGAGTTTATACATGCATATAAGTTGCGTAGCGGATTTCATGCACCATTTAAGCGTCCGACTATTACACTAACCACTGAGGAGCTTGCTACTATCTTCCACTTCCCAAGTCAAGAGAGTAATGTACCAGGCATGGAGAAAAAACACTCTAAGACGAGCACCCCGCCTACCAATTTGCCAATATAATAATAAAAAATGGAGGATAAAAATAGAGACATATTTAAAGATCTTGCAGGGGGCAACGTACTACTTGGCCAATATATAGATAAATTACAAAATATCTGGCAGAGACATGCAAATAGACGTACCGGAGTGATACTCACATCGGTGGTTATAATATGGATAATATTTTATATATTTGCACTACGCCCTCCGTCTGAGTTCCCTAGTAATGAGTTAGTCAATATAAAGAAGGGGCAGGATTTTGCGACAATAGCGGCAGAGCTAGAGAGTGAGGGAGTAGTGCGTAGTGCTAGTATAATGAAGTTGGTAGCCAAGTTATATGGGGCAGAGCGCTCCGTGCACCATGGTGATTACCTTTTTAAAGAGCCTATAAATATGTTAGAGATTATAAAACGCCTTAATAATGGCAGCTTTGGTATAGACCCAGTAGCAGTGCGCGTGGTAGAGGGTAGTACTGTGGCAGATATTGCAGAGTTATTAGACGCAAAGATTCTTAGATTTGATAAAGAGACATTCTTAAATATTGCCAGTAAACATGAGGGATACCTCTACCCTGATACATACTACTTCTTACCTAATGCCCCTGAAGGTCAGATAGTAGATGCTATGAGAGATAATTTTTATAAACATTATGAAGAGGTAGCAGAGGCCGCCGCAAAGACGGGGTACTCATTGCATGAGATAGTCACTTTAGCATCCATACTTGAGCTAGAGGCAAGCAAGTATGAGGATAGGCGTAAGATAGCCGGTGTGATGTATAATAGGCTTGAGATTAATATGCCACTGCAAGTAGATGTATCTTTTGTGTACATTATGGACAAGGGCACCTTTGATATTACGAGAGAAGATTTAAAGCATGACTCTCCATACAATACATACGTGCATAAAGGCCTGCCTCCAGGGCCGATAGGAGCCCCTAGTACGGCCGCGCTGCGCGCGGCCGTAGACCCAGTGCCTAGTAGCTGGCTATTTTACCTAGCTGATAGTAGTGGCACCACGCACTATAGCGACACTTACAAGCAGCACTTGGTTAAAAAACGCCGATACATTGATAATAGGTAAAATTTAGTGCATTATGATGTGCTAATATAATATTATGCAAGAACCTGGATTTCACAAATTTACTACTAAAGCTAAAGAGGCCATACATAAGGCTCACCAAGTGGCTATAGAGCGCAATAAGACACAAGTAACGCCGCTGCACTTGCTCACCGCCATGATGGCACAAGATGAGAGCACAATGCTTACAATACTAGAGTACTTAAAGATAGACACTGTAGCCATGGGAGAGGAGGTGGATGACGCAATAGAGAGTGATATGGGCGGAGTTATCTCTCCATCTTTTCAGATTTATCTTACTCCAGAGACTGTGACGATAGTAGATGGGGCGATTAAGCTCGCAGAATCTATGAAGGATGGCTTTGCCTCCACAGAGCATCTCTTTATGATGATGTTAGATGAGCCAGGCAACACTGCACACATATGGCGGCGATTTAGAGTTAAGAGAGAGGATGTGCTAGATGTATACTTAGCAATGCAAAAGGGCGAGATAAGCAGGACAGACATGCCAAAGCGCAACAGGGCTGTGGCCAAGTATACCCGCTCACTCACCAAGCTAGCGGCAGAGAATAAGTTAGACCCGGTGATAGGCAGAGACACAGAGATAGAGCGTGTAGTACAGATACTCTCAAGACGCAAGAAGAATAATCCAATACTAATAGGAGAGGCAGGAGTAGGCAAGACGGCCATCGCCGAGGGTATAGCACAGAGGATGGCCAGTGGAGATGTGCCTGAGACCTTGGCAAATAAGGAGTTGGTGTCGCTAGATATCGGCCTGCTTGTGGCTGGTACCAAGTTTCGTGGAGAGTTTGAGGACAGGCTCAAGCTACTTATGAAAGAGGTGGAGAGAGCCAAAGGGCAGATAATCCTCTTTATAGATGAGTTGCATACTATAGTAGGGGCTGGCTCTGCCGGAGACTCGCTAGACGCAGCAAATATGCTAAAGCCCGCACTTGCCAGAGGGGAGATGCGCGTGATAGGCGCAACCACTCTAGATGAGTATCAGAAGTATATAGAGAAGGATGCCGCACTCACACGCCGTTTCTCTGTTGTGCAAGTCAGCGAGCCAAGTGGAGCAGACACTGTGACAATACTCCGCGGGCTTAAAGAGAAGTACGAGATCTACCATGGTGTGCGTATCTCAGACAAGGCACTTACTGCAGCCGTAGAGCTCTCTGTAAGGTACATCACAGACCGCAACTTACCAGACAAGGCAATAGACGTAATAGATGAGGCTATGAGTAGTGTAAGGCTCTCGTTAGAGAACAAGCCGCCAGAGCTGCAAGAGGCACACCAGAAGATTAGAGCATTAGAGATAGAGCGCAGAGCTCTCAAGGGTGATGCTGCCACAGGCTTACAAAAGGCCAAGGCGCGCAAGGCAAAAGTCACCAAGATGATAGCAGATATAGAAGAGAGCATGCGCGAGCTAAACATACGTTGGGAGCTTGAGCGCGATACATATGTGGCCATACGCAAGTACAAAGAGCAGCTAGAGCAGCTTACCCTAGAGGCAGATGCTCTAGAGGCAGCGCAAGACCTAGAGCATGTAGCAGAGCTGCGCTATAGCACTATACCCAGCCTGCAGCAAGAGCTTGATGCAAAGATAGCCGAGTTGCATAGGCTGCAAGAGGGCAGGCAGATTATAAAAGAGCTCGTAGATGAGACAGACATAGCAGAGGTGGTGGCGCGCAGCTCTGGAGTGCCAAGTGGGCGCATGCTAGAGGGCGAGCTAGCCAAGCTAACGCGCATGAGTGAGGCTCTGCAAGGCAGGATTGTAGGGCAAGATGAGGCTATAGAGAGCATAAGCAGCGCAGTGGCGCGCGCCCGCAGTGGCGTGGCAGACCCGCATCGCCCGCTTGGCTCATTCATCTTCCTTGGGGCTACTGGAGTGGGCAAGACTGAGCTCACAAAGGTGCTTGCCGAGTTCCTCTTTGATGATGAGAGCGCCCTAGTGCGCGTAGACATGAGCGAGTATATGGAGAAGCACTCTATGAGCAAGATGGTAGGCTCACCCCCTGGGTATGTGGGCCACGAGGAGGGTGGCAGCCTCACAGAGACTGTGCGCCACAGGCCGTACTCAGTGCTACTCTTTGATGAGATAGAGAAGGCTCACCCAGACATCTTCAACATCCTCTTGCAGGTGCTAGACAATGGCGAGCTCACAGATGCCAAAGGGCGCAAAGTCAACTTTAAGAACACTATAATAGTGATGACGAGTAACCTAGGTGCAGAGTATATAGAGAACATGACAAAAATCGGCTTTGCCAGTGGAGGTGCAGAGTCTCAGCAGAGTATTGATGAACAAAAAGAGCAGCAGAAGAGCAGGATAGAGCGCGCACTTAGAGATTTCTTTAAGCCCGAGTTCCTCAATCGTATAGACGAGACTATAATATTTAATGTCTTAACCAAGGAGGATATCAAGCATATAGTACGTATGTACATAACAGAGGTAAAGTCGCGCCTTAAGGGTCGGGGCATAGCACTGCAAGTATCCAGCACAGTGCTCTCTGCTATAGTCAAAGAGGGCTACGATCCTAGCCGAGGTGCAAGGCCGATAAAGAGACTAATAGAGAGCAAGATACTCACCCCCCTCTCTAAGATATTGATACAAGAGAGCATGCCAAGCAAGGCAAAGGTGGTGGTTGGCGTGCATAAAGATGAGTTTACATTCAACTTGATTTTACCAGAGACGCCAGCCCTCCCAGCCCCGAAAAAAGCAAGAGCAAAATCAAAAAAAAGCACAATAAAAACAGTAGAGTCTGTGATGGTATCTTAATCAACATTAAAATATTTGGTGGGATGGGGATTGGTGGTATAATGTCAGACATGACAGATGTAGATAAGTTGATAGAGTTTAAAGAGGTTACTAAGTTTTATAATGGGGGGCCAGCAGCGCTAGACTCTGTGAGTATGACCATTGCTCCTGGTGAGTTTGTCTCTGTAGTTGGCCACTCTGGTGCTGGCAAGAGTACAATGCTTAAGATGATGCTTGCCGAGCTGTACCCTTCTGAGGGCTCTGTGTACCTGCGAGATGAAGATACTCTTAACTTAAGTAAGAGTGAGATAACAAGACTGCGTCGTAATATTGGCATCATTTTTCAAGACTTTCGGCTTATAGATAGCAAAACAGTATATGAGAACATCGCGTTTGCTCTAGAGGTGGCTGGTATGGACGATGCCGAGATAGAGGTAGACGTGCCGCATGTGTTAGGGTTGGTAGACTTGCACGACAAGGCAGAGCACTTCCCTAATGAGCTCTCCGGAGGTGAGCAGCAGCGCGTGGCCATAGCGCGCGCCATAGTCACTCAGCCAGATGTGCTTATAGCAGATGAGCCTACAGGTAATCTTGACCCTATCAACACATATGAGGTGGTGCAGATACTTAAGAAGATTAATGACCTTGGCACAACAGTAGTGCTCACCACTCATAACAAAGGCGTTGTAGACTCTGTGGGCGGCAGAGTAATCACTATGGATGCCGGCAAAGTGGTGCGAGATGATGATAGCGGGCAATATGTGTTATAATAAAATGTGATATGCTGGTAACTACTTTTAAAAGAATAGTCCGCGCTGGAGTGATAGGCTTCTTTCGCAACGCATTTGTCTCTCTTGCGACTATCCTTGTGATGATGATTACTCTCTTTGTGATAGGCTCGCTACTGTTTATGAATGCGGCACTCACTGCCACCCTAGACCAGATAAAGCAAAAGGTAGACATTAACGCATACTTCTTAACTACTGCAACAGAGCAGCAAGTACTAGACGTTAAAAAGGAGGTAGAGCAATTACCAGAGGTGGCATCAGTAGAGTATATCTCTAGAGAGACTGCATTAAAGACTTTTGAAGAGAGACACAGAGATGACCAACTCACATTGCAAGCTCTAGAGGAGCTCGGTGAGAATCCGCTAGGGGCAAGCTTGGCAATACGTGCCAAAGACCCTAGCCAGTACGAGGTAATTGCCAAGTTTTTAGAAGAGGTATCTGCAGTAGCCGAGGGTGATGAGCAGGTGATAGAGAAGGTCAATTATTATCAAAATAAGGTGGTTATAGACAGGCTCACATCCTTAGTAAGCTCTATAGAAAAGGCCGGGCTCATCTTTAGTATCTTCTTAGCTATTGCATCTATTATGATAGTATTTAATACGATACGCTTGGCAATATATACCAATAGAGATGAGATAGAGGTGATGCAGCTAGTAGGGGCTGATAACTGGTTTGTCCGTGGGCCATATATTATAGAGGGGGCGCTGTACGGTCTTACGGCTGGAGTAATAACGTTATTTATATTTTATCCGATAGCTATATACCTTGGGCCGGCTACAGAGAGCTTCTTTGGCTCGTTTAACTCGTTTGCCTTTTATGTCAATGAGTTTGGTATGTTATTTAAGTATATTGTTGGCTCTGGCATAGTGCTTGGTGCGGTCTCTAGCTTCTTAGCGGTGAGGAGGTATTTAGGAGTATAGAGTTTGGCAAATTAACAATTTTAAGGTAAGGTGTGCGCAAATATGAAAAAGAATCACAAATATATATTCGTAATAGGTGGAGTGATGTCTGGAGTTGGCAAAGGTATAGCGGTAGCCTCTATAGGTAAGGTGTTGCAGTCAAGAGGATATAAGGTCAACCTAGTAAAGGTTGACCCCTATTTAAATGTGGATGCCGGTACTATGAATCCTACAGAGCATGGTGAGGCCTTTGTACTCAATAGCGGCCTAGAGACAGATCAAGACATGGGTAATTATGAGCGCTTCCTTGGGAGAGATTTGCCAGCAGAGAATTACCTAACAAGTGGTATGGTATACAAGAGAGTGTTAGAAAAAGAGCGCAACTTAGAGTATGGAGGCAAGTGTATTGAGGCAATACCACATGTGCGAGATGAGATACGAGAGAGATATGAGGAGGCTGCCAGTGTTAATGGCTCAGAGATAAGCGTAATAGAGATAGGCGGCACTATCGGCGACTTCCAAAATGCTCTCTTTATGGATGCGGCACGCGTGATGCATATGGATAACCCTGGCAGTGTGGCTTTTATAATGGTGTCATATTTGCCAGTACCAGGTACTCTCGGAGAGATGAAGACTCGCCCAACACAAAATGCCATAAGACAGCTAAATAGCTACGGTATACAGCCAGACTTTATAATAGGGCGCTCACCACAGCCACTAGATGAGCGTCGCAAGAAGAAGATTGCAAACTCTTGTGCAATCAAGCCAGAGAATGTTATATCTGCACCAGATATAGAGAGTATATATGATGTGCCACTCAACTTTGATAAAGATAACTTGCCAAACTTACTCTTAAAGCACTTTAGCCTAAAGACAAAGAAGAGTAACGAGATAGCAAAAGACGGCCTAAAATCATGGGAGAAGTTTGCAAAAAGCGCAAAAAGCGCAAAGAGAGAGGTAAACATTGCAATAGTCGGCAAGTACTTTGACACTGGAGACTTTGTGCTCTCAGATGCGTATATATCTGTGATAGAGGCTATCAAGTTCTCTGCTTATGCCAGTGGCGCAAAGCCTAAGTTGCACTGGCTCTCATCACATAACTTTGAGACAGGTAAGAGCAAGACGAGTGAGTTGAGTAAGTACGACGGTATCATAGTGCCTGGAGGCTTTGGCCAGACTGGTATAGAGGGTAAAATAAAGGTGATAAAGTATGCAAGAGAGAACAAGATACCATACTTTGGCCTTTGCTACGGCATGCAGCTGATGGTGGTGGAGTATGCGCGCCACAAAGCTGGCTTAGCCGGTGCAAATACGCGAGAGATAGACAACAAGGCAGAGCATCTAGTGATAGACATAATGCCAGAGCAAAAAGAGCTGATGAAGAAAAAGGACTACGGAGGCACAATGCGCCTAGGGCAATATCCAGCACAACTTAAGAAAGGCACACTTGCATATAATGCATATAAAAGCACAATGGCAAATGGTGGAGTAGTGGGAGAGCGGCACAGGCATCGTTATGAGGTGAATCCAGAGTACATAGAGCGGTTAAAAGATGCCGAGCTCATCTTCTCTGGTACATCACCAGACAACAAACTTATGGAGATAGCAGAGCTGCCAGTGAGCGTGCATCCCTTTATGCTTGGCACCCAATTTCACCCTGAGTTTAAGGCTCGACCGCTTACACCGCACCCACTCTTTACAGCGTTTATCAAGGCGGCACTCAAGCGCTCACAGTCGTAAGAGGTAGAAATTTGTCTGAGAGATAGATTTATCTTTTAAAATAGAGAGGTGCGACCTCTGGTCTTATGTTATAATTATTCTTAATGGAGATTATACAACAAGTAGAGGTTTACCTCTTTCCTATATTATTGGCCTTTGCAATCCTATACTTTGGAGTGGGTTGGGCGTATATGAAGTATGTTGTAGAGAAGGCTGAACATGGAGAAGAGATGATGATAACAGCGCTTGCGAGCATGTTTTGGATTATAACTCTGTGGGGGATTACCCACCTGATAATAGGTATACTTTTGTAACCCATAAAATTAAAAATAATACGATGTTTGTACATCGTGAGTTGTCCACATGGTAGTTGCTGCTATTGTGTAGGAGGGGTATAATAGAGTGTA
>CAZWWY010000013.1:0-11272 GCA_964637785.1 uncultured Candidatus Saccharibacteria bacterium | reverse complement strand
TAATATGAGGGCTAAAAAGATGGGCAAAAGACTCATTATTTTAGCAAACAGGGAGACATTATTTTTTCTTTCACCAAAAATTAAAAAAGGTAGAGTAAAATGACGTTTCCAAAAACAAGTTCTTTCATTATCGCCGAAGTTGCTGCCACAAAGGCAATGAAGCTTTGGCACTGGTTGGTGTTGCTTTCGGCACTGCTGGTTGCAGGCTACCTCGGATATTTGTCCGAAGGGAGCTACAAGATAATGAACGGAGCGCGGGGAATACCAGATACAATCTGGAACGCCCCACTGTACTGGATGTTCGGTTAACATCCAGACAAGCAAAGGCCGGCAATCTGATTGCTGGCCTTTTATAATGCCTAGCTGTATACTCGAACGATGAATAGTATAGAAAATAACAACACTGAGATGGGTACACTATACATAATAGCCACGCCAATAGGTAATCTTGAAGACATTACTCTGAGAGCTTTGCAAGTACTCGGCGAGGTTAGCAGTGTGTATTGTGAGGATACCCGTGTCACAGGCAAGCTACTGCATCACCACGGCATCAAGGCTCAGATGCACAGCCTCAATGCCCGCACAGAAGAGCATAAGCTAAACTCAGTAGTCGAAGTACTAAATAATGGCAAGGACGTGGCATATGTAAGCGATGCCGGCACGCCGGGCATCTCTGACCCTGGGGTGCGCCTAGTAAGTGCAGCCAAAGAGGCAAGCATAGAGGTGGTGAGCATCCCGGGCGCATCAGCACTCACAGCAGCGCTCTCTATAGTTGGAGTGCCTACAAACAGGTTTACCTTCTTAGGTTTCTTACCTCAGAAGAAGGGGAGGCAAACAGCACTTAAAGAGCTCGCAAGTGCGGAGTGCACGGTAGTCTTTTACGAGTCTACACATAGAGTCTTAAAACTATTAAAAGAGCTGGATAAATATTTGCCAAGCAGTAAGAAGGTGACATTAGCCAGAGAGCTTACCAAAATGCACGAGGAGGTCTTGCAAGGCACACCACAAGAGTTGCTAGAGATACTAGAGAGCAATCCACAAAAGCAGCGTGGCGAGTTTGTAGTAATCATCAGTAGCTAGTATACTGTCTCTAATATGATGAAAATCTCAAGCACAAAAGCCATAGGACTTATAGGGATTCTCATTCTTATTATGTTGTCGGCTTGGCTCATAATGACAGACAAGGTCGTAACTAGGCTAGAGTCATATGTCTCTGCTGCTACTATTGTGCCAGAGCGCATCATAGTGAGAGGCTCTAGAGTTACATATGTAGACATGCCAAGCGAGGTGCGGGCAATATACATGACGGCTTGTTATGGAGCCAGTAAGGTGCTGCGCAATAAGCTGGTCAACCTGATAGAGAGCACTGAGCTCAACGCTATTATAATAGACATCAAAGATTACACAGGCACTATTGCTGTGCCCACAGAGGCTAATATTTTAGAGGAGGGGCAGAGCGGCAAGGGGTGTAAGATAGGTGATATTAAAGAGTTTATAGAGCTACTACATAGTAAAGACATCTTCGTCATCGGGCGCATCACCGTCTTCCAAGATCCTCTATACGCCAAGCATCATCCAGAGCTAGCAGTGCATAAAGTCAGTGCACCCACCGTGCCTTGGGCAGATCACAAGGGTCTACAATTCATAGACGTTGGCGCCAAGGAGTATTGGGAGTATATAGTAGCTTTAGCCAAAGAGTCTCACGGCAAGCTAGGTTTTGATGAGCTTAATTTTGATTATATACGCTATCCATCAGATGGGCCAATGAGCGATGTGTACTACTCTCACTCAGGTATCAATGGCATAGTCTCAGATGAGCAGCGCCCCCTTAATCTTGAGGAGTTCTTTAGGTATCTGCATGGTGAGCTTAGTAAGCCTAACTCTCGTGGAGATAAGCCTATAATCTCTGCCGACCTCTTTGGGATGACGGCCACCAATTATGATGACCTTACCATTGGGCAAGTGCTAGAGAGAGCCTTACCATACTTTGATGCTATAGCTCCTATGGTATATCCAAGTCATTACCCTAAGGGCTTCTTAGGATTGCAAGACCCTAATAAGGATGTATATAGAGTAGTTAACTACTCTATGCAAAAGGCCGTAGAGCGCATGGTGGCTGCAGGCTATGAGGGCAAGATGCGCCCATGGTTGCAAGACTTTGATTATGGAGGTAATTATGGCGTGGCTGAAGTAGAGGCGCAGATAAAGGCAAGTAGAGATGCCGGAGTCAAGGGAGGCTATATGCTCTGGGATCCAGCTAATAGGTATACTAGGGGGGTGAGTTATTAAAGATTACATGAGTAAGGATAAACATCACAAAGACTTTGATAAGTGGAGCAGTCAGAAACAGAAATTAGATAGGAATGGCAAGCATAAAAAGGTGCGTTCTGGTGAAGTTTGGTGGGCACAACTGGGGGTAAATATTGGTAGAGAACAAGATGGTGGTAGAACTTTCGAGCGCCCTGTCATTATTTTGCGTCGCATTAATTATTTTCTTGCACTGGTAGTACCGCTCACGTCACAAGTTAAAAATCCTGAGTCAGACTTTTATTACCAATTAAAAGATGCAAAGGTAAGTTCTGTCGTGTTGTTACCACAAATTCGTACAATTAGCACAAAGCGCTTGCGTCGTGATATCGAGAGGTTGTCAGACATGGAGTTTGATAATGTGCTCTCAAGAGTTGTAGATTTTCATAAATTACAAAAAAGCCCCGCCGTCCTTACGGACGGCGGGTCGAGACTGGGCTTTCACCAGCATTTGCACACATTATACAAGTTATCCAAAAAAATGCAACCGATTGCTACCATAAAAAAGAAGTATAAAAACATACAACATAATTTCCCTTTTACTTTGACAACGACCAATCAGCGAGGCCGGACTTCCCAGCCTGCGGTCAGTGAAGTCCGGCCTCCTGACGACTCACAATGACCACCTGACAGACATTTGACATTACGCCACTTACTTGTTAGTATTTGGCCCAATTCATGTCTTTGTGCATCTTTTTGCATATTGGTGATGAGTTATAAAATTTAGCGTGGTAAAACAAGAACAAGAATTACATGAGGGAGTAGTAACAGAGATGTTGCCTAATGCAACTTTCCGCGTTACTGTCAATGAGTCTGGCGAGGAGGTCCTTGCTTATCTCTCAGGTAAGATGCGTAAGTTTCGCATCAAGGTCTTGGTGGGTGATACAGTACTCATGATACTAGACCCGTATGGAGGCAGAGCACGTATTACAAGGAGGGGCCAAGAGAGGCCAGTAAAGAGGACATAGTATATTTCATTATGAAAGTTAAAGCATCAGTTAAAAAGATTTGCAAAGATTGCCAAGTATTACGCAGAGGAGGAGTAGTCCGCGTAATATGCAAAGTTAATCCACGGCATAAGCAAAGGCAAGGTTAATATTATAATAAATAAAAGCAAAAGATTGAGTTATGAGAATTGCAGGTATCACCATCCCAGATAATAAGCGTATAGAGTACGGCCTCACTGCCGTATATGGCGTGGGGCTTGCGCGCGCGCAGTCAATACTAAAAAAGCTTAAGATAGACACGGCAATCAGGCCTACAGACATCAAAACAGACGTTGAGGCAAAGATTCGCAGTGAGGTAGAGGGCTTCACCATAGAGGGAGACCTTAAGCGAGAGAAAGCATCAAACATTAAGAGACTTAAAGACATAGGCGCGCGCAGAGGAGACAGGCACAGCCGTAATGCCAAGGTCCGTGGCCAAAATACCAAGACTAATAATCGTACAGTACCAAGTGGTATACATGCCATGCACAAGGCTCGCAAGACAATGACAAGCGGTAAGGTCAAAGTAGAGAAGAAGTAATAATATTATGGGAAAGAAGAGAATAATAAAAAAGAAAGGCAGCACAATGAGTAAGGGGCTCAAGGCCCGTGCTCTAGCCAAGACAAGTAAGAAGAAGCTTATCGACGGAGTGCTTAATGTACAAGCCACATACAATAACACCAAGGTTACACTTACAGATTTAGACGGTAATGTGGTGGCATGGTCTAGCTCTGGGGCACTTGGCTTCTCAGGAGCAAAGAAGAGTACTCCATTTGCAGCAGCACAAGTAGGAGAGCTCGTAGCGCAGAAGGCTAAGCAGATGGGTATCAAAGAGGTGAGAGCCGTTATTAAGGGTGTTGGCTCTGGCCGAGAGAGTGCATTGCGCGCATTTGTGGGGGCAGGTATACAGCTCACCAGTATAAAAGATGTGACTCCAGTACCGCATAATGGCCCAAGGCCGCCTAAGGCACGTCGCGTATAATATTATATAGATACTTATTTTAATTAGATTATGAAAATTGGACCAAAATACAAAATATGTAAGAGACTCGGCAGCGGCATCTTTGAGAAGTGTATGTCTCAAAAGTTCCAAATCGTAGAGGCACGTGCACGTAAGAGTGGCCCAAGGCGCCGTGGTATGTCAGATTATGGCAAGCAACTGATAGAGAAGCAGAAGGTCCGATTCTCATACGGCATATCGGAGAAGCAGCTACGCAAATATGTGGACTTATCTACTGCATCACAAGATGCTGTGTCTACAATGCACTTAAGCTTAGAGACGCGCTTAGATAATGTAGTATATAGAGCCGGCTTGGCCTCTACGCGCCGCATGGCTCGCCAACTCGTCTCTCATGGGCACATTACAGTCAATGGGCGCAAGCTTAAGGTCCCATCATACAGTGTAAAAGTGGATGATGAGATTGCAGTGCGTGACGGTAGCAAGAGCAAGACAGTATTTGCAGATATAGCTAAGTCTGCAGCCAAAGCCCCAAATTGGCTCATAGCCGACCTAAAAAAGCTTACAGTCAAGGTAAAGAGTATCCCAGTGCACGAGAGTGGCGCTACAATGTTTGATTATCAGGCAGTATTTGAGTTCTATAGTCGTTAGTATTCAATTATTTATTATATATTATATATACTTTTATTAAATCCTTCTTTTAAATAAATTATTATGTCAGACTACCAAGTATCATTACCAACAAAGCCACGTATAGTAGAGGAGAGCGATACCCGCGGAATCTATGAGATAGATGGCTTTTACCCAGGTTACGGCCATACTATAGGCAACTCTTTGCGTCGTATTATACTATCTTCATTACCTGGAGTAGCAATTACGAGCGTTAAAATAGAGGGAGTTAATCATGAGTTCTCTACTATAGAGGGAGTAGAAGAGGATGTAATAAGGATATTACTTAACTTAAAGAAGCTCCGATTAAAAGCCACATCAACAGGAGAGCATATGCTCAAGCTCTCTATCAAGGGGTCTAAGACGGTCACAGCAGCAGACATAGTAGCACCAGGGCAAGTAGAGATTCTTAATAAAGACCAGCATATAGCAGAAGTTACAGGCAAGACGAGTCTAAATATAGAGTTTAAGGTAGAGACAGGTCTCGGTTATGTGCCAAAAGAGGCATTAAACAAAGAGAAGGTAGACATAGGCTCTATAGCGCTAGATGCAGCGTTTGCCCCCATCAAAAGAGTTAATTATGAGGTAGAGAATATGCGTGTAGGAGATCGTACAGATTATAATCGTCTAAGGATTTTTATAGAGACGGACGGTACACTTACTGCACATGAGGCTCTAGAGAAGTCTATAGAGATAATGATACATCAACTCAAGTCTATCATCGGCTTTAAAGAGGAGGAGCCAGAGATAGAGGAGGTTGTAGACGAGGCGGCAGCAGACTCAGCAGATACAGTAGAGAGTACTCAAAGTACTGGCAAAAGCAATATAGACACAGCAGAGGTATTTAAGACACGTATTGAAGAGCTTAAACTCTCTCAGAGGATAGACGCCGCAATGAGTGATGCAGGCATCCGCACAATAGGTGGTTTAGTACGTAAGAGAGAGGAGGACCTCCTCGCCATCCAAGGCCTCGGGCAAAAGGGCTTGCAAGAGATTAAGCGTGCGTTGTCTAATTATGGGGTAACATTACGTGCATAATACATAATATTTGAAGTAAAAGACTATGAAGCATCATAACAAACAAAGAAAGTTCGGCAGAGTACGTAAGGTACGTACAGCTTTACTACGCTCACTTATGCGCGCCCTTGTGCTCGAGGGCTCTATAGAGACAACTCTAGCCAAAGCAAAAGAGATACGCCCAATGATAGAGAAGCTTATTACTTTGTCTAAAAAAGGTACAATTGCAAGCCGCAGAGTTATTACAAGTCGTCTTGGTAATGATGATGAGGTAAGCAAAAAGCTGCATGATGAGCTAGCTAAGGAGTATAAAGACAGGCCAGGAGGGTACACTCGCATCACTAAGCTTGGTAAGTTTGCCAAAGATACTCGAGATCATGCTCGTATAGAGTTTGTGAAGTAATTTTAACTGAAATATCATGACAACAGATACACAATACAAAGAAATAAAGATAGATATAGCAGGCAAGAAGCTCGGCCGAGTAGCTAGTGAAATCTCTATGATATTGATGGGCAAAGACAGCTCAAACTATGCCCCCAATGTACTCACACCTGTTAAAGTTACAGTAGAGGGAGTTAATAAGCTAGCTTTCACAGACAAGAAGCTCAGCGAGAAGGAGTATCAGAGATACTCAGGCTACCCAGGTGGTCGCAAGGTGTTTAATATGGCACATATAGTAGAGAGCCGTGGTGCTGCAGAGGTATTGCGTAAGGCTGTATTTGGCATGTTACCAAATAATAAGCTCCGCGCAAAGATGATGAAAAATCTAATAATCAAATAGTATATTATGGCTAAAGAACAATACATAGAGACAATAGGCAGGAGAAAGACAGCGAGCGCGCGTACTCGTATTACACCAGCGAGTAAGACAAAGATAGAGATTCTCTCTGATGTTGATGGTAAGATGCAGACAAAGAAGTTTGAGGTGCACTTCCCAACAAAGGCACTGCAAGAGACTGTCTTAGATGTCTTTAAGGTAGAGGATGGCCCAAGTCTAACTTTTACTGTTACGGCAGTTATCAAAGGTGGTGGTATCGCTGCACAAGCTGAGGCACTCCGTCATGGTATAGCCCGCGGCTTAGTAGAGCACAATGCAGAGCTCCGCGCTCATCTCAAGCAGCAAGGCTTTATGAAGCGTGACCCAAGAGTCAAAGAGCGTAAAAAGCCAGGGTTAAGAAAGGCCCGCCGAGCACCACAATGGAGCAAGCGCTAGTCTAATAAAGCAAAAGTATAATAAAAACACCTTTCATATGGAAGGTGTTTTTAAGGCGTCTGCTCTTGAAAAGATGAAAATAACACTCAGTACCAAACAGCGAGGCCCAACCTCTCGGCTGTTGACAATTGTACTATCTCATAATATTATACTGTAGTATTACCATTAATATAAAAATACCATGACTACACTATCAGTACCACTTAATGTGGATTTAACAGACTTTATTGACTCTGTAATTGTAGAGAATAAGGCAGAGACAAAGGCTGGCGTAGTGCGTATGGCGCTACAATGGTTTCAAGAGCATATGATTATGCAAGAGGTTTTACAAGCAGAGCAAGATCTTAAAGATGGCAACGTGCTTAGAGGCGATTTATCTGAGTTGGCTGATAAGATTTAATTATTATGTTAGAGATTGCCTATTCTCCAAGCTTTGTAAAGAAGTTTAAGAAGATTAAGAAAAAGAACCAGGCATTAGCAGAAGAGATTCTCGAGAAGATTGAGTTATTCAAGGATGTAGATAACCATGAGCAATTAAAAGTACATGCAAATAAGGGCAGGCTACGTGGCAACCATTCTTTTTCTGTCAATTATAAAGATAGGATACTCTTTAAATACATAAATAAAAAGTCAGAAGTATATCTAATAGCCTTTGGTGACCACAACATCTATAAATAACAAGCCCTACTCCTTCCAATCTTCTATAATAAGTTTATCACCTCGTTTTGTTACTATGAGTTTTTGTCTCTCTCGCCAAGCCAGTTCACGCACAAGCTCTATTGGGAGAGTGATGCCGTAGCTCTTGCCTCCACCTGGGCGAGTGAGTACACGGATATTCTTATTTTTAGTTCTTCTTTGTACAGACATAAGATTATTATAACCCGATAGTACAGAGCTGGCTCAGAGCCACCTCTGATATGTGCATAACAACATAAACCTTCCCAACAGTGAGGTTCAACCTCGCTGTTGAGTGCAGCTCATTGGCTATTGTGATATAATCAACTCCATGGGAAGTATTTGTATATTTGGAGCTAGTATTACTAGTGGAAATCACTTCTCTATATACCGATGCATGATCTGGTGAATCAAGATGAGTTATCAGACGATCTCTGTGGTATTATTACAGCCATGACCTCAACAGTAGAACAAATTAAAGACAGGTTAGATATTATAGATGTTGTCTCTGGCTATGTGCCGCTGCAGCGGGCCGGGGCTAATAGTAAGGCTCGGTGCCCCTTCCACTCCGAGCGCACGCCATCTTTTACAGTGTCACCGGCTAGGCAGAGTTATCACTGCTTTGGCTGTGGAGAGCATGGTGACATCTTTACCTTTATAGAGAGAGTAGAGGGAGTAGACTTTAAGGGTGCTCTCAAGATACTCGCAGACAAAGCCGGTGTAGAGATAAAGTACGACGGCCCAAAAAAGAGTAAAGAGGAGAAGGATGAGCGTGAGCAGATGTTTGAGGTGATGGCGAGCGCTGCGGAGTTTTATTATCAAAGGCTTCAAGAAAATGACGAGGTGCTAAAATACCTAGAGAGTAGAGGCTTTACAAGAGACACTATCACGCACTTTCAGATAGGCTTTGCACCAGATGATTGGCATGCAGTAGAGAGCATGCTCAAAGTTGCTGGCTTTAAGTCAGAGATAGTAGAGAAGGTTGGTCTGATAATAAAGGGAGACAAAGGGCATTATGACAGATTCCGCTCTCGTATCATGTTCCCTATGCGAGACACTGCCAGCAGAGTGGTGGCATTCTCAGGTAGAATATTTGGTAAAGCCGCTGAGGACGAGAAGAATGCCAAATATATAAACTCTCCAGAGACAGAGCTATACAGCAAGTCCAAAGTGTTATACGGCTTTGACATGGCCAAGCAAGCAATCCGCAAAAATGACTTTACTATTCTCGTAGAGGGTCAGATGGATTTAATAGCTTGTCATCAAGCTCAGTATAGCAACACTGTGGCGATATCGGGTACTGCGCTTACCAGTGAGCATTGTAAAATCCTAGGCAGAATGAGTAAAAATCTCGTACTTGCACTAGATGCAGACGAAGCTGGTATCAAAGCCGCAGGCAGGAGTGCTATCATCGCCTTGCAGAGCGGCTTTGATGCAAAAGTGGCGCGCCTGCCAGAGGGTAAGGACCCCGCAGATATACTGCAAGAGAGCGGAGTAGAGGAGTGGAAGATGCTTATAAAGGACTCTAAACATATCGTAGAGTTCTTACTAGAGGTGTATGAGCAAAAGTATGATGCAGACGAGCGCAAGTTTAAAAAGAGAGTAGAGGAGGTGATACTACCATTCATCGCTAGGATACATAGCAAAATAGACCAAGATCATTTTATTAAATTAGTGTCTAGTAAGATAGGCGCCTCAGAGTCTACAATTATATTAGCAATACAAGATATTAAACTGCCAAAAGAGAGCATAGAGTCAGAGGGGCCGGCCAAGGTGCATGTACAAGATTATCGTAAGCAATTTAGCCCTGCATCTGTGCTTGCCTCTGTAATATCTTGGCAAGGCACACTAGCAAAGCCCGCCATAGACATCAAAACAATAAGAGAGAGAATCATATCAATGATAGGCAAAGAGGGGCTAGAGCAAGCTCTTACCTCTGTTACAGAGGGAGATATCGCTTATGTAGAGAGTCTTTATGGCACAGTAGAGTCAGTACAATCCTTAGTGGCAGAGCGCCTTGAGTATCTAAGGCAATCTACTTTAAGAGTCCAGCGCTTAGAGCTGACACAAGCTTTGCATAAGGCAGAGGGAGCAGGAGATAATGATACTATAGAGGCTTTGCACAAACAGATTAACAAGATAAATAGCAATCTAGAGGTGGCAGTCAATCAGAGTTAATCACAATTTGGGCCGCAAATCCCTTGCAAAGCCTTGACAATCAAGCTATAGTGGGGCGCAGTATGACTACAAAAACAAAAAAGACAATAACAAAAAAAGCTAAAATTAAAGATGTAGCGCGCCCGGCAAGACTCTCAGATAAAGAGAAGCAGTCACGAGCTAAGGTAATACTTAAAAAAGGCAAAGACAGAGGATACATCACTTATGATGAGATTCTGCGCAAGTTCCCAACCATAGAGGATGATGTCTTCTTCTTAGAGAGGCTTTATGATGACTTCCAAACGGCAGGCATAGACGTACTAGAGAGTGGTGGTATATTAAATTCTGACGAGCATATAGATGCAGTCCTAGAGAGCAAACGCCTCAAGGGTCGTGATGGCTCTGGGGACTCTGTGCAGATGTATCTCAGAGAGATAGGGCAGTACCCACTACTTACAGCAGAAGATGAGGTACGCTTAGCCAAGCGCATATTAGAAGAAGACGACGAGGCACGTAATTTACTAGCTAGGTCAAACTTGCGTTTAGTAGTCTCAATAGCTAAGAAGTATGCCAACAGGTCTCCAGATCTTACTTTGCTTGACCTTATCCAAGAGGGTAATCTCGGCTTATTTAAAGCCGTAGACAAGTTTGACTATACCAAAGGGTATAAGTTTTCTACATATGCTACTTGGTGGATACGCCAAGCAATTACTCGTGCACTTGCAGATCAGTCGCGTACTATACGCATACCCGTACACATGGTAGAGACGATAGCCAAGTACAAGCAAAAGCTCCGTGAGCTTAGTCAGCACCTTGGTCGTGAGCCTCTGGCAGAGGAGGTGGCTGTAGAGATGGGCCTTGAGGTAGAGAAGGTCTATCATATCCAAAAGATTAATCAGCTCACCCTCTCTCTAGAGGCTCCAGTAGGTTCAGATGATGATGGTAGCAAGAGCACACTTGGCTCATTTCAGACAGATGACTCTATAGAGTCTCCAGACCGTGGAGCTGCCAAGCGCATACTCAACGACCATCTCCAAGAGGTGCTTGATGAGTTGTCACCCAAAGAGCGTAAGATATTAGAGTTGCGCAATGGCATAGAGGATGGCGTATGTCACACATTAGAGGAGGTAGGCAAGGTATTTGGTGTTACTCGTGAGCGCATAAGGCAGATAGAGGCAAAAGCTTTAGAGAAGATACGCCTTCACTCATATGCCGACCAGTTGAAGAATTACTAAAGTTTGTTACACTACATCAAGTCTTATTATTAAGATTGATGCGTCGATGCCAG
>CAZWWY010000012.1:0-11642 GCA_964637785.1 uncultured Candidatus Saccharibacteria bacterium | reverse complement strand
CAGACAAGCAAGAACATGTCGTCTTTATACTCTGGGGCGCGTACGCACGCAGCAAGGCACCACTCATAGACTTTGAGAAGCACCTCATACTAGAGGCTCCGCACCCCTCACCTCTATCTGCCCACCGCGGCTTCTTTGGTTGTAAGCACTTCAGCCAAACTAACGAGTATCTAAAAGGCTGTGGCAAAGAACTTATTAGTTGGTAATCATACCATCGGCACAATCGCCACTGGGTACTCTTTGCCCCTTATTAGCTCGTCAAACTCCTCTCTAGAGTTAAACAGCATCCCATACTCTTTGCTATCCTCTCTTACCCCTCCTATAAAGCCCATACCCTTTGCGCGCGCTAAAGCATCTTCATAAGATGCTGCGAGATACTTAGCATAATATGACGGCACTTTTACTCCATCATCTTCTACTATGTCTGCTATATTGTTATATTTTATACTCATACCCCATACTATACTACGCTTTACGCAATTGTTGAAGCAGTTTGGCATAAACGTGCAAGTTATGCCTCATAATAACTGTACCTGCAGTTGGGTCAGATACTTGCAATAAGTGCTTTAAGTAACTCCTTTTGTATGCTCCACAGCCACATCCGCACCCCTCTTCTATCGGTTTTTTGTTATTTATATTTTTTGCTATTGTTATGTTCTCTGTCTTTATCTTGCCATCATTCCATATAAAGGCCTTGCCATGACGACCATCTCTTGTAGGTATTGTACAGTCAAACATATCCCAGCCATACTCTACAAACTGCTCAATGTCCGATGGCTTGCCAACCCCTAGCGCAAACTTTAGTGCCTCATCTGGTATCATATCTGCCACACCTTTAACCAGCTCACCCATCATCTTGCCGCTCTCATCAATATGCAAACCACCAAAGCCAAAGCCATCCCACTCTCCCGCCTGTAATAAGCCGTCTATACACTTCTGTCGTAAATCTAAATACGGACCACCTTGCACCACCGCAAATATCTTTGGTTTTGTCTCATCTGTCCACTTGCGCTCTTTATGCTGCTTCTGATACTCGGCCCATGCCCTCTGCGCCCATCTCACTGTCCTCTCTACTGCATCATCAAGCTCTTGCTTACTTCTATCATTCGGCCGTACGTCATCTAATATTACCATCATATCTACCCCCAAGTCACACTGGATTTGCACTGAGAGCTCTGGGGTAAGCATGCGCCAATCTCCAGAGTACACATCACGGAACTTTGCACCCTCCTCAGTCACCTTACCCAGCTTAGGATTCTTATGTATAAGAGAGAAGACTTGATACCCACCAGAGTCAGTGAGGATAGGCCCGGCCCATCCACTTAGCGCATGTAGTCCTCCAGCCTTCTTGATAGTCTCTACTCCTGGGCGCAGCATGAGGTGATACGTATTCATACACAAGGCCTCTATACCAGCCTTACTAATATGCTCCATGGGCAAGCTGCGTACACCAGCACGCGTAGCATCCGGCATAAAGAAGGGTGTTTGCAAATCACCGTGCTTTGTCTTAATAGTTTTACTTGTCATTACATTCTTTCAGGAGCGTCTATGCCTAGCAAATACAAGCCGTTTTTAATAGTGAGCGCCGTTGCATCAGTTAGTGCTAACTTGTACTCTTGCTCTGCACCATCATCAAGTATCTTACCTTGTCCATACCAGCTGTTGTAGCTACTCGCCAGCTCGTTAAGATAATTTGCTAGATAGTGCGGCTCATACTCTAGCGCTGCGCGCGCCACCACCTCAGGGAATCTGTATAGAAGCTTCTCTATATCTGTAACTGCCCAACCTTTTGGCATCTGCACTGTCAGATTGCCTCTGTGCGGGTACGCTTTAGTAAGCACAGACCTGCACCTTGCATAAGTATATTGCAAGTATGGCCCAGAGTCCCCCTCAAAAGAGAGCGACTTCTCAAGGTCAAATACAATATTCTTACCCATACTCACCTTTGCTATAGCATATTTGATAGCGCCAATAGCTATACTCTCTGCTGCCTCATCTGTCGTCTCTTTGTTAGACTCTCCTGTCCTTTGCTTAGCTGCTTGCTTTACATTATCTAGTATGTCTGCAGCTAACGGCACTCCTCCGTCTCTAGATGAGATGCGCCCAGTAGTCAACGCCAGCCGGCCATGCTGCACATAGAGCGATTTCTCTGCCCACTCTTTATTTATTAATTCTGCCGACTTCTTCACCAGCTCGAAGTGCTGCTTCTGCTCTATGTCTGTGACGGTGATAGACTTATCAAAGTCATATTTACTAAACTTAATACTTAGTAAGCCGGTGTCTTTAGCTAAATATGTGCCAAAGCCTGCCGAATTGATATA
Source organism: uncultured Candidatus Saccharibacteria bacterium (assembly GCA_964637785.1). Lineage (GTDB taxonomy): Bacteria > Patescibacteriota > Minisyncoccia > Phycocordibacterales > UBA2100 > S139-169. The sequence continues at coordinate 9,321 of CAZWWY010000012.1, read as the reverse complement.
CACATTGTCAAACAAGCCATACTCCGAGCCTCTAAAGATGACTGCACCATCAGACTCCTCAAATATACTTGGGGTATTGGCTTTTATTATCTTCTTACCCTCTTTCTCTGACTCTGACTCATATATAAAGTCATCAAACTCTGAGCCGAGACGTTTAGTTATATGCTTGAAGTAGTCGAGTGATAAGCTGCGCCCCTGCTGATACACTTGCCACTCTGGAGTGTCTTTATTTTGATTATATATATTTACGTTTATCTCATCTATACGCACTTTTGCTGTCTTATCCTCCTCGTCTTTGTATGCTGAGCTACCTGCAACATATGCCTCACCCACCTGCTTAATAGTAAAGCTCTCTTGTAAGCCTGCATTAAGTAGGCCCCACACTGCCTTGGCTATACCAGGCGACACATCTGAGGGGAATGATAGTGTAGTCACTTCTGCATTTGCTGCGCGCGCTAATCTTATCAGAGCCTCTCCATACGTATTGTTCACTAAGTGCCCCAAGTGAAATGGCTTAAACAGGTTTGGAGAGCTATGCTCTATAAGCATGCGTTTGCTTTTATGTAAATCTACACTGCCCCACACCATGCCTTGCTCAAGTGCCTCTGCAAGACTCTTAGCAAAAAACCCTTGGGATAAATAGAAGTTAATAAAGCCAGAGCCTGCGACTTCTACTCTCTCTATACTTATGTGCGTATTGCTCTCTGAGAGTGCTGCGGCTATCTCCTCAGCAAGCTCGTGAGGGCTCTTGCCAAGCTCTTTGGCAAAGCACATTGCAATATTACAAGAGTAATCTCCATTAATTAAGTCGGCTGGATGCTCTAATACTATACTCTCCTCATCAATATGGATACCCATGCCCACCAGCACAGACTGTACCGAGCTTCTAATTATCTCCTCTATCTCTATCATCACTCAAGTGTAACAAACTTATGAATAAAAAGCTTGTTTTATTATATATCATTAACAATCTATGAAGTACACTGAGGTCTCCTCTGACTCCATGCGCAATATTAGGATGCCCACTATACGTCCAAAGTCTTTACCAAACCTATCTATATCTCCTCCAATTTTTTGTGGACTATCATACCTGTCTAAAAATGCAAAAACAACATCTGCTATTCGCCCCATCTCCTCTATAAACTCTTTTACATGGGCTGTATCCTCTGCACTGTCCTGCACGTCTTGTAAGAGCTTACTATAAAACTCATTATTCTCAAATTCTATATGAGACTTTAAGCTTATGGCAAAGCTGCTAAGTGCATTATATATCAGCTCAGACTCACCGTCTTCTCTTGTGGATGCGAGGTCTAAGACATCATCCGCACTCTCTAAAAGGACTTTGTGTTGAGAGATTATATTTGGAACTTCTTGACAGTGCGCATGCTTCATATTTCATATATTAACATATTTTTCTAAAATTATGAATTTATAATTATAATCATCATTATGACTCACTTTTTCTGCTATTACATTTGTAAAGTCACTATAATCTGGGAAGAATATGTCTGCCTCGTCAAAATCTGCATCTATGATAGTCAAATATAGCCTGTTTACTAGTCCACTCTCCATAGCCTGAGTATACACAAAACCTCCTCCTATTATAAATATCTCATTCTCCTCACAGCTTCTTGCCAGCTCTATAGCATCCTCTAGTGAGTGGGCTACACTGCAACCCTCAGCCTTGTAGTCACTCAAGTGGCTTAGTACAATATTAAGTCGCCCTGGTAATGGCTTGCCTATACTCTCAAAGGTTGCAGAGCCCATTATCACTGGCCTACCCATCGTTGTTTTCTTAAAATGCTTAAAGTCCTCTGGCAAGTACCACAAGAGCTTCTCTGCACCGCGTTTGCCAAGCTCCCCATTACGCCCAATGGCCGCTATAATACTAAGCCCTACTTGTTGCATGCTTTTTTATTTTTCATTTGGAATTGTTTATTGTCTTTTGCTACAAAACCACCAATTGTAGCTATGGGCGCCTTAATGCTCTCATGCGGGTTATAATTTTCTACTGTAAAATCATCAAATATAAAATCATCAATGTCCTTACGTTCTGGATTTAATTTTATTTCAGGGAAAATACGCGGCTTACGGCTTAATTGAGTCTTTACTTGGTCAAAATGATTTGAATATATATGCACATCACCAAAGAAATGTACGAATTCTCCAGCCTCAAGCCCTGTAACTTGAGCCACCATCTGTAAAAGCAGTGCGTAGCTCGCAATATTAAACGGCACCCCCAAGAAAAGGTCTGCGCTACGCTGATAGAGTGCCAAGTTTAGCTTACCATCAGCTACAGTAAATTGGTATGTTGTATGACAGAATGGCGGCACCTCACTCTTATTGTCTTCACTTGCCATAGCATATATAAAATCTGGATTCCACGCAGACACTACATAAGACTTACGAAAAGGCTTCTCTTTGAGACCATCTATCACCCAACCAAGTTGGTCAATCTCCCTACCGTCACTTGCCGGCCACCTACGCCACATGCGTCCGTATATTGTGATGAGATCTCCCCACTCTTTTACAAACTCGCTATCCTTATCCTCTTCTTTCAATCTTTCTATAAAGTTTTTTTGCCCTGTGTCTTCATTCTTCTTGTCTTCATCTATACAATGTTTGTGATATCTCTTATATGCCCACTCATCCCATATATGTACATTATTGTCTACTAGGTATTTAATATTTGATGAACCACTTAAGAACCAGAGCAGCTCATGTATAATCCCTTTTATGAACACCTTCTTAGTGGTCAAAAGCGGGAAACCTTCAGACAAATTATACCGAGTAATACGGCCAAATACAGAGCGTATCACTGGAGGTTTTTCTCCATTCTTTTTATATTGTGCGAGTACCTCAGGTGTAAAAAATAGCTCTTTATCTACCCCATTATCAAGAATATCCTGCATCAAGTCGAGATATTGATACTCTGAATGCTTTTTATCTTTTGTCATACATACTAGGTTATTATTTTTTCTCCTTTTTGTTTGCAAAATTGTTTGCCCAATTATCTCCATTAAATCTACCTGTATCCTTATAATTCTGTTTTACTGGTGATGATAGCTTTGAGAATAGCAGCTGGGCAATCTCCATACCTGGGCGCAGTATAATCGGTACATTGTTCAGGTTGGCTAATTCAAGAGTAACATTCAAGTAATGCCCAGGATTTATAATGCCAGCCGTATTGTGCACTACAAGCCCTAGCCGTGCCAATGAGCTCTTACCAGAGATTTGTGTTAGATATTTATCAGTCCCTGTATAATCTTTTAAGGTTCCGAGTACGCTTGTGCCAGGATGCAGGATAAACTCGTCACCATCAGCAACTAATGTCTCCATTGTTTTAGGATAAATCTTATTAACAGGGTCAATTGCTATAACAGAGTGCACATTTGTAAGTACAAACTTATTACCTAGAATCACATCATAGCTAGCAGGCTGTAATCTCTTCTCCTCAAAGTCACTGATGGTGATGTCTCCATTTTTTACCGCCTTCTTGATGTCTACATCTGATAAAAACATAATCTATTTTTTTAATTATTCGATAGTAAATACTCTGTCTGTGCCATAATAATCACGCCAATTCTTATTATAGAAGTCAAACATGCGTGCTAATCTGTCTTGTGGTAACTCCTCTACACCAAACTCTCTCATCAATACTCTTAATTCATCTTCTGCACCACTAGCTCCACAGGCATCGTCTATCACCTTTTCAAACTCAGCCAGATATCCATAACCAGCATTTCTATCTATAGAAATATTCACATCTCCTAGTACGTACTCCTCACGTGCTCTAGACCACTTAGCCTGATACTCAAAATCTGTCCCCAGCACGAGTGCATCAAGCTCCTCCAAACTCATCGGTACTGTCACCTCTACCTCCATTCTCGCTATGCCGTTCTCACTAGTTGTGTCGTCAATAGATGCTTTAATAACTAGTATGACTTGCTTGCCATCAATTTCTCTAGTTCGCACAGAGTACTTCTTAGCTTCATGTGTAATCTTCTTAAATTTCTCCTGCTGCTCCTCTGGAACAAGATGTTTGGCAACATCATATAGCTTAATTATTGCATCTTCTGTACCTGTAAAATAATGATTGAGTTGAATATTCTCTCCTACCTTTTGCACGTCATTGTCATCACTTAGTAGTAGTGCGCGAAAGGTGTCCGCTCTCTCTTTGTCACCTATAAGTGTCTTAATCTCTATCTCGTAACTCATTACCGATGATTATAACATAAAAGTAGCTCTGACAATCTTGCCAGAGCTACTCATATATTGTCTACTAAGTGTTAATAACTAGCCCTCTACCTCTACGCCCATTGAGCGGGCTGTACCTGCTATTATTTTTGCTCCTTGCTTTGCATCTTTTGCAGTGATGTCTACGAGCTTCTCTGTGGCTATCTCCTCTAGCTGTGCTTGGGTTATCTTACCCACCTTCTTTGTTAGATTCTTACCTGAGCCCTCTTTTATGCCGAGCTTCTTCATTATCAATTGTGATGCTGGTGGAGTCTTGAGCTCTAGCTCAAAGCTCTTGTCGTCAAACACAGAGATTATAACCGGCACGATGTTGCCCATCATCTCCTTTGTTGCGTCGTTAAAGCGGTTTACAAAGTCACCAATGTTTACTCCTACTTGCCCAAGTGCTGGGCCAATAGGTGGTGCCGGCGTTGCCTTGCCTGCTTCTATCTGTAATTTTAATTGTCTTTCTACTTTTTTAGCCATAATTTTCTTTGGTTATTGTGTGTATATTACTGTTTTTTTGTATAATGTCTACTCTTTTACTCTAAATCTGCGATACCTGCACAAAGTCTAGCTCCACCGGAGTATCTCGGCCAAACATCGGCACCATCACCTTCACCTTGCCGCGCTCCTCATCTACCTCGCCCACCTTACCCTCTAACTCTTTAAATGGTCCGTCTGTTATTGTCACTGCATCACCTATTGCAAGGTCTATAGCATGCTTGGCAGTGTCAGCCTCCATGCGTGCAAATAGTGTCTCAACCTCCTGCTCTGTGAGTGGCACAGGGTGTGTACCAGAGCCTACAAAGCCTGTAACGCGCGGAGTGTTGCGAGCCACATACCAAGACTCGTCTGTTACTATCATGTCTACTAGCACATAACCAGGGTAGATTTTCTCTCGTATCTCCACTCTCTTGCCACCTTTTACTACAATCTTCTTCTCTGTTGGGACTACTACGTCAAAGATTAAGTTTTGCATATTCATAGAGTCGCGGCGTTGCATAAGATTGCGCTCTACAGCATTCTCATATCCTGAGTATGTCTGCAATGTATACCAATGACGCTTGCCGTCTGTGATTTGTTTTACGTCTACCATAATATTAAATTATCTTATCTATACCACTTGTAAATATGTAGTCAAATAAGCCTAGATACATAGAGGTTATAATAGATATAAATATTACTAATACCGTGTATATCACTGTCTGTCTCTGACTTGGCCACTTTACAAACTTGAGCTCGGCCTTTGTCTCTTGCAAATATTTGATTAATCCCATGACTATATAAATTAATGAGTAAATGTGTATAATTCTCTCTTAAAAAACGCCCTCTTGGGGCGATATGCAGGTATTATACAACTCAGTAAGCTAAAAGTCAATAAAAATATTTGTACGCACAATAGATAGTGCGATTGCGCTTGTACCAAACTCCTCGCCCACCTTCTGCGTCAAGGTGCGCATATATGTACCCGATGAGCATTTGCACCTAACCTTAATAATCTTGAACTCTGTAACTTGCTGCTCTTTTGCACTTGTAAAAAAGCTTGCCCAGTTAGCCAACACATCCTCCCTACGGAAGTCCTCCCCGAGCCGCTTGCTCTCTACATTTTCTGACACTGGCCTCACACTATTAATCTTCTGATGCACAACATTGCGCAACTCACTCACTCCCAACTTAACGCTTGGGATGCTGAGTAACTCTAGCTCATATATCTCACTCTCCCTTATCGGTATCTCTACTTCATTAAGCTTGCCTTCAAGTGCCCATAAGAAGAGTGGCTTGCCGCGCACTGTCTTACTAGAGAATACTGGATACGGCCAAGCAATTTTACCGACAAACTCACTTAGCGCTCCTTCAATCTCCTCAACAGCGAGGTTCGACCTTGCTGTTGGAGCATCTAAGCCTTGCTTGGTTGTTGTGTCCACTATCCCCATCACATCACCAGTATCTGTCTGCACGCCGAGCAGCACCTCCACCTCATACTCTTTATCTAGCCTTAGATATTCGTCTTTCTTCTTACACTCCTCTCCTATCAGCACCAGCAGCTCACCCTCAGCTAGCGGGTCGAGTCTGCCGGCATATGTCATCGGCACATCAACACCTATACCCTCTTGCTCGCGCAACCGCTCAAGCGCCTGCAGAGGTGTCTCTCCAAGCTCTTTCCAAATTATCTTATGCCTATCAGCGGTCATATTGCATCTCTTGCTTTATTCCAGAGGTTCTAAAAAGTCTTCAACCATATTGCAAATCTGACGCATCGGTATCTTTGAGAAGTCAAAGTACTTGCCTCCTCTAATGTCTAGCACGAACTGGCTCATGCCGCTGTCAACATACGTTGGGTACAGTATCAAGTTGTATAAAGTGTCATTCCACAATAATCCTCCAAGCAGCGTCGGTAGCTCTGCAATGATATAACCTGCCAATCTGTCTCGCTCATTATCACTCACATTCACATCTCGCAGCTCTACATACTTATCTACAAAATGTAATATCGCTTTCTTGAACTCTTCATTCGTCTCATACTCTCTGGTAAGTATCTCATGTACATGCTCATAGCCACCATTCTTAATATCCTCCCAGAAGATTGTATGCACTTTGGTAATATAAGTCGGGTCGCCTGTCTCACGCGCTAGAGTACGCTTTGCCTTGTCAAACATTCCAGACACCTGGTATCCCTTGTCTCGCACCTTCTTCATTGACTCCTCCTTGCTCAATCCTCTAAAGACCTGCCAGTTGACTGCGTCAATCTCATCAGCTATCAAAATGAGAGTGTCGTCTTTAGAGTGCTTATGAGCCCACTCTACGTAGTGCTTGGCGAGCTCTGGAGTGAGTAGCCTATTGCCAAGACTAACACCCACAAAGATATTAAACATCTTCTTGTCTATCTCCTCTTGTGTTATATGAAAATATTGCATAACATCTCAATACTAGCACATTAATACTATTTCTGGGCGAACGATGGGACTCGAACCCACGACAACCGGCACCACAAGCCGGGGCTCTACCAGCTGAGCTACGTCCGCCATGTGGCATACTTTAGCAGATTTAGTAGCTATGCGCTACCTATACCAAAAATTAATTAACAAGGTGCTGCTTATCACGCAAATACCGCAGGCCATGTACTATATCTTCGTCTATATGTTTATCGTAAAAATCACAAGTAGTCATCCACATTACTTCTGCTATCTCACCAGTATCAAACTCTTCAATCTGCATATCGCCAGACTCTAACAATACGAAGTGCAGCCTCACACCAGCCTTCTCCAACTCTAACTCAAATAATACTTCGGTCGGCCTAATCACTAGCCCCAACTCTTCTGTTACCTCCCTCTCTGCTGTCTGCATTATGCTCTCTCCAACTTCTACCGTACCGGAAGCCAGTGCCCACATACCTGGCAAAGCCTTCTTAGTTAGTGAACGTCTTGCAAAGAGAATCTCTCCCTTATTGTTCCTCACTACTAATACTGAATGGTCTTTCATATTTATTTAATTATCTATAATCCGGGGTATCCTCACTTATATTCTGCTGGTGATTTGCAAGGCGTGCCAATGCATACAAGATGCTTGAGAGCCTGTTGAGGTATGCCAGTGTGTGCTTGCTAATTTTTTGCACCCCTTCATCGTGTACACCAACTACTCTCCTCTCGGCCCTGCGTGCAAGTGTGCGAGCAAAGTCAAAGCGCGTGGCAAGCTCTGTACCACCTGCAATGAAGAATACCTTGATTGGTGGCAGTGCCACTTCTATCTCTGCAATAATGCCCTCTAGCCACTGCACTTTCTCTATTGGCATCGTCTTGTCTGCCCCGGCCACCTCTGCCTGGATTATAAACATGTCATCTTGCAGCTCGTGGACTATCTCAGCTACCTCCTGCTCGCCTAGTACAAAGCAATCTGCAACAGCTTGCGCCTTGCACATACCCAAGTATGAGTTGGCCTCATCAAGAGTGCCAAGTGCCTCAGCAATGCTTGAGCTCTTACTCATACGTTGGTCACAGCCAAAAGTCGTTGTCGTGCCGTCATCTCCTTTTGCTGTGTATAATGTCATATAGTTATGTTATTTACCTTTACGTGAGTCACGTTCTTTATATTCATCTAGTATCATATCTAATTCTCCTGTAGTAAAATCTGGCCAAAATGTATCTGTAAAAAATAACTCGCTATAAGCACACTGCCACAACAAAAAATTAGAGAGGCGCTTATCTCCTCCTGTTCTTATTATAACCTCTGGGTATGGCATGCCAGCAGTCCACATATTTTTCATTAGATTTTCTTCTGTAATCTCCTCTTTAGAGGCTACTAATTTTTTTGTTGCATCAAGTATCTCTGCTCTACCTCCGTAAGACAGACATACCCATAAATGTAAGCTCTCTCCATTTTGAGCTTCTTTGTCTACTAAGATAGCCTTCTCTTGTATGTCTTTAGGTAAACGATCTAGCTGTCCTACTATATGGATGCGTACGCCTCGTTTATTTAACTCCCTCTTTTTTATATCTAACCCTTTGCTAATTAACTTCATCAAGTGAGACACCTCCACTGCTGGGCGATCCCAATTTTCAGTAGAGAAGGCGTATACAACTACATGCTTTATATCACTCTCTTTTATATGCTTGATTATGTGTACTAGATTATCACCGCCCTCTTTGTGGCCCAATAAGGGTGGTAATCCTCTCTTCTTTGCCCACCTACGATTACCATCTAAGATTATCCCAACACATTTTGGTATAGCCTTACTCATCTACTCTGTTGTGCTACCGTCAAAATGCTCCTCTTGTTCATCAGCCTTAGTGGCATGCACGGTTCCATCTTTATGCTCTGGCTGTGAGTAAATACTATAGAGCTTCATCACCTCAGTACCTGTATTTATAACATTATGTTCAGCCCCCGCTGGTATAACAATGGCAAAGTCATCTTCTACAGATGTCTCTACACCATCTAATATTACCTTGCCCTTACCCTGCTCTATGCGGATAAACTGGTCTAGGCCATGCACCTCCATGCCTATCTCATCTCCAGGCTCTATGGCCATAAGTACCAACTGGCTATAATGTGCAGTATACAGTACTCTGCGATAATCTTCATTAT
>CAZWWY010000011.1:1934-11908 GCA_964637785.1 uncultured Candidatus Saccharibacteria bacterium | reverse complement strand
ATCAAGCGAAGTGCACCACAACATCGAACAGCACGCACGAGCTTTAGCGAGTGGGTAGCGTGCGAGGTGTTGTGTGCATGAGCGAGTGTTAGATTTACCACAGCCGCTGGCTATGAAGCAAGCCCTAGCCACTACTCCACAGTAACAGCCGTCACCATGCCAGCCTCTGCATGCTCTAAGATGTGGCAATGATTCACCCATACTCCTTTATCTAACGGCACTAACGCTAAGTCTACTGTCTGATTTGGGTACACTAATACAGTATCACGGAAATATGGCTCACTCACTGCTACCCCATCCCTGGCAATAACTTTGAAGAATTGCCCATGCAGGTGCATAGGATGTAGTCGTGCTGATTGATTAGTAAAGCGCATAGTATTAAACTCAGCGTACTTGAAAGTATATGGATCATAATCCGGATAAGCCTTCTCATTTATTGTCCACTCAGTACCTCCCATCATCCCCATACCTTGCCCAGTCTTCCTCCTGGCATTAAGCCTGTACTCTTTGTCAATTGAGACCTCTACCGCACCCTCCCAATCGGGGACCTTAAGATTCACAGGGAATCCAAACTCTGGAGTCTCTACAGGCTTGCCTGTTACTCTTATTTTTGCTAACTTATTTTCTTCCTGTCTAAAATTGTCGTAGAGCTGATACTCTTTACCTGTAGCATCTTTAGGGATTGTAATATCAATATCAATCCTATTACCTGGAGAAAGTTCGAGATTACCAAAATCAAATACCTCTTTAACATTCATACCGTCTACTGCAATTATCTTGGCTTCCAAGTCTTTAAAATTTGGAATATAGATACGGGCATTAGAGGCATTGACGAAGCGTAATCGGATTCTCTCCCCAGGGCTTACATTTAGCACTTCATCTAACTTCCCATTTACTGTGATTACATTCCCCCATCTACCATCATGCATCAAATCCATTGGTGTATTAAACTCGCCATAGACTTGCATATCTTCTGTCATTCTCCAATCATCAACTAACCACAGAACATCTTGGGAGTATTTTGCATCTACCTCATCTTCTACAATTAGAGTACCGAAGAGCCCTCTCTCTACCTGCTCACTAGTGCGTACATGTGGGTGGAACCAGTATGTACCAGCATCCTTAGGTACGAACTCGTATACAAATTTCTCACCAGGCTTTATTGGGTCTTGGGTGACTCCTGGCACTCCATCCATAGCATTTGGCACTCGCACACCATGGAAGTGTATTGTGGTATCTTGTGGTAGATTATTAGTAAAGTTTATCTTTAATTTATCACCAAGCTTAATCCTAATCTCTGGCCCTGGCACGGTGCCGTTGTAAGCCCAGACCTTTGTTTTGTACCCGTCAAATATCTCTATCTCACTCTCTTGTGCCACCATATCCATCTCCACCACAGTTCCATTTGCTTTGATATCCTCCAGGTAGGCACCCTCAAACTCAGCTAAGAGCTCTCCTCTATCTACTTTGTCTACTTGAGAATATCCAAAATCGTTTTTATTACTAAAAATAATTAAAACACCTGCAACAATAATAGCTAACACTACACCTACTGTTAAACTTTTTGTAGATAGAATTACTCTAATAAAATTAAAATTCTTACTCATATTTTATAATTTAATTATATTTGCCTATCTATAGGCATATTTTCATATTGCTCAGAGATTATCTGTTTTAATGTTTGCAGATACTGCTCTCCTAATTTCTCTGCAATTGATGTTGCAAAATACTCAGCTATTAAAGGATTCCCTTGTCCTTCTAATATCTCTCCTAAACATTCTCCACATGGATGTTTCCCATTCATAATGTCTTCTAGACAATCACACACTAGCTCCCTGTCATGGTATTGCTCTTTTGCGAAGCATCTTGCACAAGGCTCCTTCATACAGCACTTGTATCTTCCATCTGCCAATAAATTTGCAATCCCCTCTTTTTCTTCTTTTACAATTTCTTTATGGTATTTATCAGTACCCATTTCTGTACTATGACTCATTTGCATATTTGGCATAAATACAAATACAGTGAGGATGATACTCAAAATTAAAAGTGTGGAAATACTAGTAAATATAACTGTATTTTTCTTTATAAATTCCATATTTAAATTGTTACATAATTACTAAACTCCCCACTCTTAATTTGATATACCTCATATGGACCTCTCTTTGGCCCTGGCATCCCCGGGGTCCCTGAAGGCATCCTTGGTAGTCCAATCCCATCTATCTCTGGCTTCTCTGTTAACAACTTCTCCACTGCCTCCAGAGGTACATGCCCCTCTATAACATAGCCTGCTATCTCTATTGTGTGACAACTTTGCTTGTCTGCAGGTAAATTATGCTTATTTTTTATAGTTGCCATGTCCTTGGTTGATATTGTTTCAACATCAAACCCCTGCTTCTTAAGCTCATCAGCATAACCGACACAGCATCCACAATTTGGATCTTTATACAGCGTTGCCTTCTGTCCAGCTCCGAACTTATCTGACACTGCCATCTTTTTATCATTCTCCATATCATTTGTAGTTACTGAATTCTGACTCAATAAATAACCTCCACCAACTACAATTGCCCCAACTACAACCCACATTATTATTTTATTCATATTATTTTGTATTAACTTTTATTTTTGATAATTATACTACTATACACCACAACCTCCACCTCCTGCCGGAGACTGTTGCTGAGTATCGTTACTTGTATTACTCTCTAACCAACCTTTGAGCCCACTCCATCCACGCCCAGAGAATATTTGCTCATTCACTGTAGTTTTTGCATCCACATCTTTAAATTCTTTATTTTCTGTAAACATAAAATATGTTGCGACATCCATCATCTGGCTGGGGAACCAGAATGCAGAGAAGTATTTCGATGCCTCATACAGCTCAGCCTCTGTAGCGCCACTGCTTGCCATAAGCTCTAAAACACCTAAGAGTGCCATGCCATGGTTACAATCCGGGAATGCTGTAGAGTTACCACAACAAGGGCGATACACATTGCCTGCAACCTCTTCTAATAGCTCTTGTTGCTCTGTGGTAAGGATTGCCATTTTTGACTTCGCCATAAACTCCTCAAGAGGCTTCTTTGCTATTGTCCAGCCACCTGTAGAGGCAAAGCTGCCTACTTGCCCATCACCATACTTTGTAATCTCACCATCTGTCATAATCGGATTGTCATTAGCTAAACCAAACGCCCAAAACAAATTTAATAGGAAGTAAGAGTTCTCTCTATCTATTATTATCTCTTTGTCTAACCCCTCTTCTGAGAAGATCTCTAACTGCTCTTTAGTAAGAGGGCTACCTGATCTGTCATAAAGCTCTTTAAACTTCTCAAAATCTATTGCTCCACTTTGTACCATTTGATATCCAATATTCCCATAGTTTACATTTGTGGCAAATCCATCTTTAGGATTTACTTGGTCATATAAATTATCTAAATTTGCTTCTAAGTTTAGTTGTTGCTCAGTTGGAGCTGTTACCCCAATCTGTTGGAATTTCACCTTCCAACTTGCTGGTAGATTTGGTAGTAAGAATAAGAGTGCTATAAACGCAATAAGTACTCCTATTGTAATCTGGAGCCTCTTCTTAGACCCTTCTTCTTTACAGATGCCAAGTACAATATTAGAAGATTGGTATATAGAGAAGGTTAGTAATGCTATAGCTAATATTTTTATCTCAAGACCTTGGAACGGGAAGGCCGCCAACGAGCCAGCTACCCCCAGCAGTGGCAATAGCCACGCTCCACAAACAGGACACCCGCTAGCAATCGCACCAAACACTGTGCCTAATATACTGCTTGGAGCAGACTCTTTTGCCTCACTCTTCTTTCTCTTTAAAATATACACCAGCATGGTTGCTGACACGGCAAATAATACTGCAGTTATGATACTTAATACCAAAGTGCTCCAGTTGTAGAATGCTGTATTCTGGTCAGACAGGATTCTAAAAGTCGTAGCCTGACTCAGAATTATATAATCTAATGCTAAGAAGTTTAGACCAAAACTTACTGCAAGAACTTTATATGTCAGTCCTTTAAATGTACTTTTTGACGCCTTCTTTATATTATTAACCGTGCTTACTACTTGTGTTTTCATAATTTATATTATTATTTTAATTTTTTATAATTTAATCCTCTTTAACAACATTGCATTCGCAACTACGATTACCGTAGACAGACTCATCACAAATGCCCCAATCTCTGGGCGTAAGTAAAATCCTATGAATGCAAATGCTCCAGCGGCAGCTGGTATTGCTACAATATTATAGCCAAGTGCCCACACCAGGTTTTGCACCATCTTCTTATATACTGCCCGTGAGAGTACAATGAGTTTTGCGATATCTATTGGGTTGCTATTCATAAGCACGACATCACCCGACTCTACCGCCACATCAGTGCCTGCTCCTATTGCAATACCAGCATCAGCTTGAGTAAGTGCTGGAGCATCATTTACACCATCTCCAACCATTAAGACGACATTGCCAGCCTCTTGCAACTCCTTGATATATTTATATTTATCTTCTGGCAATACATCAGCGAAGTACTTATCAATACTAAGGTCATCGGCAACTACTTTTGCAACCTCTGCGTTATCGCCAGTAAGCATAGCTGTCTTGATGCCAAGTTTGTGCAATCTTTCTATTGCCTCTTTTGATTCGGTCTTTATCTTGTCTGCTAATGTTATTATACCAATTATACTATTTTTATCTGCTACAAACACAGTCGTACCTGTCTTTATGATATCTGACTGTAATCCATTTTCTTCTATAAGTGCGGAATTACCGACAAAATACTTCACTCCAGCAATGGTCGCCGATATTCCCTTGCCTGCAATATTCTTAAAATCTTCTATTTTTTGCAGTTCTACACCTCTGCTTTTTGCCTCTTTTAAGATAGATGCGCCAATAATGTGTGATGAGTATTGCTCTAGTGAGCTAGCGATACTCAAGACATCCTCTTTGCTCTTGCCACCATTTGCAACAATATTAGTTACTCCAAATTTACCTTCTGTTAGTGTTCCTGTCTTATCAAATACAACATAGTCCACCTTCTTTATAACCTCAATCTTCGCAAGGTTTTTAATAAAGAAACCATTTTTAACCGCGAGCTTAGTGGTGATTGTGGTAACTGTAGGTATAGCAAGCCCAAGAGCGTGCGGACAAGCAATCACTAGGACTGTTATCGCCAGAGTCATAGCGAATACAAATGGCTGCCCGATGACTAATGTCCAAATAAGTAAGGTCAAGATGGCGACTGTACCAGCAGTAAATGTGAGCACTCCGGCTGCCTTGTCTGCAATCTTCTGAGAGCGAGGCTTCGTCTTTTGTGCTTCAAGTATTAGATTTTTTATTTGCCCTATGGTTGAGTGCTCGCCGACACGAGTCAACTTAATAGTAAGAGCGGTATCAAGCACGATAGAACCCGCTACTACCTCGTCTTGCTCTCCTTTGTGCACAGGCTTTGACTCTCCTGAGATATGAGCCTCATCAACATTGCCTGTTCCACTCATTACAATCCCATCTGCAGGCACCTTCTCTCCCGGTTTAACTAATACTGTATCCCCCTCTTTTAATTCTGCGATATCTACATCAATCTCTTTACCATCCTTTAGTACATGAGCCTGCTTGGGTAAAAGCTTTGCAACCTCTTGCAGAGCATTGCCTGCTGCTGAGCCAGACTTTGCCTCTAAGTAATGTCCGAATAGTAATACCCATATAAGGGTCGAGATTTCTAAGTAAAACTCTGCCTCAATTGCAGGTATAAATGTGGCAGCGACTGAAAATAAGTATCCAGACGCTACAGCCAGTGACACCAAGGTCATCATCCCATAATTCTTAGCTTTAATCTCCATCCAAGCATGCTGGAAGAAGACAATGGCAAAGCCAAATATAATAGTGGCTATGCCAAAAGAAATCCACTTACTAAGTGCAAATATTGGGATGCCAAATACATCCGCCACAAATGCATTAGTGAGGATAAGTGGAATTAATAGAAATGTGACAAACCAAAAACGCTTTAAAAAGTCTCCTGCAGAGCCATGCCCCATACCTGGAGAGCCGTGTCCTGTAGGATTATCTGATGAATGACAGTGGGCATTCATAATATTTTATTTATTTTTTGATAATTTATATATAGCAAGGATCTCCTTTACAACTTTTGGTTCTTCTTTATTTTTGATCTGACTGATAGCACATGTAGACAAGTGATTCTCTAATAGGACATCTTCAACACCAGAGAGAGCCTTTTTAACAGCTGAAGTTTGGGTTATTATATCAATACAATATTTGTCTTCGCCAACCATTTTTTGCAATCCTCGCACTTGCCCTTCTATTATTTTTAATCTGCGTATTAGTTTTTTATTTTGTAGATTTTCCATATTAAAAGCATTATACCCTATGGGGGTATAATGTGTCAATTTTATTGTCCATGTGAGATGTGCTTTTCTTAACGTTGTCCATGCGGGATGCCTTTCAGTCAAGGTCGTATACGGACAACTAAAAAACAGTGTTAGGCACTGTTTTTCTTAACGTTGTCCGCCCTGTAGGATTTGAACCTACGACCTGCCGATTAAGAGTCGGACGCTCTACCAGCTGAGCTAAGGGCGGATGCACAGAATTGTATACTATTTCTCTACTTTTTCAATACTTCTACAAACAACTTTACCAATATACCAGGGTTGGCACTGCCATTACTTGCCTTCATGCCTTGTCCGACGAAGTATTGTAACAGTTTCTCTTCTCCTCTCTTATACTTCTCTACTTGCTCAACATTCTCCACTATCACCTGTTCTACAATTTTCTTAATCTCGCCTTCATCCGACTTCTGTATTAAGCTCTTCTGCTCGGCTATATCTTGCGCTTTACCTCCATTCTTGTATATCTCCAAGAGTACATCTTTTGCCCCACGACTTGATAAATCTCCTTTACCAATCATTTGTATCATTACTGCGAGCTCTATACCGTCTACATTATTCAAATCACCATCCTCACTCTTGTCTAACCCTGCTAAGTCTGATGATATATAGTTTGAGAGCTTTTTATACTCATCTGCAGTCTTAAGCTCTCTAGTTGCATCACTAAAGATTATACCGAACTCAGGGTTCTGCAGGTAAAATTCGACATCTTCACTCTTGATGCCGTAGTCTTGTATATATCGTGCTCTCTTCTCCCATGGGAGCTCTGGTAATGTCTTTGCCAGCTCTTCCTTATTAAATTCTGGCAAGTCTGAAAATTTATACTTAGGGATGTCAGGGTCTGGGAAGTAGCGATAGTCGTCTGAGCTCTCCTTAGTGCGCTGGCTAAATGTCGCTTGCTTATTCTCATCCCACCCGCGTGTCTCTTGTACTATCTTACCCTTAACATCCTCACCCTCAAGTATTGCAAGGTGGCGAGCTATCTCAAAGTCTATGGCTTGCCCAACTATTTTAAATGAGTTTAGATTTTTAACCTCTGTTTTTATGCCAAATTTGCTAAAGTCTCCGTCAAATTTCTCAAGTGGCTTATTAGTTGAGATTGATATATTTGCCTCTATACGCATCTCGCCTTTCTCAAGGTTGGCATCACTCACACCGAGTGTCCTAAGTAATAACTGCAGCTCCTTAGCAAAGTTTACAGCTTCTGTAGCACTATGTATTACGGGCATAGTTACTAGCTCCATGAGTGGCACACTTGAGCGATTGAAGTCTACGAGTGAATGGTCTCCTTTATGGGTAGAGGTAGCAGTATCCTCCTCCATATGAATCCTCTCAATAGCCACCCCTCTTAGCTCCCCATTATAGACAAGAGGATATTGGTATTGAGAAATTTGATATGCTTTAGGAATATCTGGGTAGAAGTAGTTCTTCCTATCAAATTCTGAGAAATCGGCAAGATCACTACCGAGAGCTACTCCAACAGTCATCACATTTTTACATGCCTTCTTATTCACATATGGCAGAGCTCCTGGTTGCCCAGTACAGACAGGGCAGATATGTGTATTCGGCTTACTATTGAATGGGTCATTCTTACACTTACAAAACATCTTAGTCACAGTCTTCATCTCCGCATGTATCTCAAGCCCTATAGTCGCAAAGTACTCCTTGCCTGTAGTCTTTCCTATTATTCTGTTGTATTTTGTTTCTGTCATATTGTTGTTGTTGCTTATTTTACCATACTTGTTATACTGTCAATATAAATCGGCTTCGGCCTCCGGCTCCTGCACGCTTCGGCGTGTGGGAGTTTGCAAATCTATAACCATTTCTTCACACGCTCTTTTACCTTAATGAAGTCCTCTTTATTTAACATTCCAAGCTTTTCGTGTAAACGGGCAGAACTAAAAACTCGTATTTGCAAAAGTAATAAAATGAGCTGTCGAGTATTATGTTTGTATTTATAATAGTACTCATGGTCTATTTTGTCCTTTGATGTCTGAGGTATGCCTACAAATAAGTGTCTATTAATCCTTTTTAAAATTAATACTGGGCGCAAAAATTTGTCGCCATGTCCATTTTGCTCATGTCCCACATTTAATCCTATATGCATCCACCATAATTCTCTCTCATTAAAGTACACGATCTTACTTGTCTTCTTGTTTATTATTTGTTTGTAGGTAGTCCATTTATAATACTGTGCATTCTCATTCTTAAGAACTCCATTTTCTAAGAACTCCTTCATAGTTGCATAATGCGTGCGCAAGTCTTTAATTGCCTTTGGTAGTGACAAAGTCTTGTGCTTCTCTTCCATTTTCTTTAAAACAAACTTCACTGCATCATTTAACTCCATGCCGCCATCAGTCAAGCCTGTTATAAATACCATCAATATGTCTGGTCTTAAAAATCTGTAACAATCTGCATTGGCACAAATCTCAGCCTCTATCGAGCCAAACTTCTTTGTTCCATGATGCTCATTAACACACTGTAGCACTTGATGTATCACTCCATCATCCACATCTAAGTCTTTAAGAAAGACTTCTGATGCATCTGCACTCATTTTTATATGCTCATCTTTTTTACCAAGACTCTTTGCTTCTCCCAGCTTTACATCCATAAGGATAGTACCTAGGGTGACAATATCTTTATCTGCACCACATGCTTCAGCTAATACCTGACCTTGTTCAAGAGAGACTTCGAATAATGCCACCGGTGGTGTACCGAACTCTTTAATTTCGTCTAATGCTAGCTCTCGTGCTTTTTTAATTACATCCTTCATATTTACTTACCTAACTTCTTAGCGATATCAAACAATGCATCATCTTGCTCCCAAGCAGCCATCAGTTGCACACCCATCGGTAAGCCATCCTTAGTGTCTCCTGCTGGCACAGAGATTGCTGGCGTGCCTGCAGTATTTGCCGTGACAGTGAAGATGTCCATTAAGTACTCTGTCAATGGGTCCCCTGCCATCTCCCCAATCTTAGGTGCAACTACTGGCGCTGTGGGCGTAGCTATAAAATCATATTTAGTAAAGATGTCCTTAAGCTCGCTCTTGAGCTCTTCTCTTAGTGCAAGTGCCTTTTCATAATATTTATCTGCATAGCCGGCAGAGAGCACATATGTGCCAAGCATTATGCGACGCTTGACCTCATCACCAAAGCCTTGGCCGCGCGTCTTTGCATATGTCTCCCATAAGTCAGTACCCTCCACTTTTAGCCCATAACGCATACCGTCATAACGAGCGGTATTGGATGATACCTCGGCCGGTATCAGTATGTAGTATATAGCGAGTACGATATCGAGTATAGGTATCTCCACTTCCTCTACACTATGCCCAGCAGCCTTAAGCTCTGCTGCAAAGTTCTCAAACACTTCTTTAACCTCATCACTTGCGCCGTCTACTAAGCTTTTTGGGACTGCTATACTGTACTTCTCTTTCACCACATCTTTATCCCACACTTTGCTTGGCAAGCATGTCATGTCATAGTTGTCCTCACCACGCATTACTTCTTCTACAATCTGCGCATCCTCAGCTATCTTGGCTGCTGGGCATATCTGGTCAAATGATGACCCCATTG
>CAZWWY010000011.1:0-1834 GCA_964637785.1 uncultured Candidatus Saccharibacteria bacterium | reverse complement strand
GCATCCTCAGCTATCTTGGCTGCTGGGCATATCTGGTCAAATGATGACCCCATTGGGTATGAGCCATAGCGAGAGACTGCGCCATAAGTACTCTTAAAGCCAACAACACCGCAGAAGCTTGCCGGCTCGCGTATAGAGCCGCCAGTGTCTGTACCTATTGCTACAAGGCACATATTGGCCGCCACAGCGGCAATAGAGCCCCCAGAGCTGCCCCCTGCCACTCTACTTGTGTCTCTCGGATTCTTGGTGACTCCAAAGGCGGAGTTCTCTGTAGAGGCTCCCATGGCAAACTCATCTGCATTCACAGACCCTAAAAAGATTCCACCGACTTGCTCCACCTTTTCTACTATTGTTGCCGAGTATGTCGCCTTATAATCTTCTAAGATTTTACTAGATGCATTGGTCACTTGCCCCTTTTTAGCAATAATAGACTTAAGTGCTAGCGGTATGCCAGTAAGTATTGTTGCCTCACCATCATCAAACATCTTTTGTGCAGCTTCTACCCTTGCATCAATATCTGTAAAGAGATGATGGTATACGTTTAATTCATCATTCTTACTTGCAATCTCTGCCAAGTACGCATCTACTAACTCTCGCACTGTATACTCGCCAGCCTTGAGCGCCTCATGTGCCTTCTTTATAGTTAATGTTTCTAGATTTATCATCTTGACTTAAATTTGTTTGTTGTTATTATGTACTCACAAGTTGCCTTCGGGCTCGTCTCCTCTTTTGAGGAGAAGAAATAATCAAAAAAGTCGTTAAAGCATGTCTTTGATGACTTTTTTGATTGCGTTTAACTTACTCCATGGTATACGATCTATCTTTTCTTGCAAACGACGAGTATCAATAACTCTGATTTGAGATATGAGAGCTTTAGCTGGCTTGCCGTCTACCTTACCAATGTCTACTCTAAAATAATGCTCTTTATCCGACGTTGTAAGGGGTGCACATAAAAAAGTATGTGGCCCGAGAGCCTTAATGACCACAACAGGTCTTACAAAGTCCTTATCTTTTCCATCTTCTTCAAATCCTATATTCTTGCCAAAATTACTCCACCATACATCCCTTACATTATAGAATCTTTCTATCTCATCTTGTGCATCAAGCTCTCTTTTTATCTTACACCAATCATCAAAATGATTTTGATCACTATGATAGACCACTTCAATATTATAACCATTTGGGTCTACAACATATGCTGCATAATATTTATCATGATACTCTTTTCTAACTCCTGGAGCACCATTACATTTTGCTCCAAATTTAATTGCATTATTATAAAAATCATCAACCTGACTTATTGACTCTGCGCTAAAAGCTAGACAACCGAATGAAGGTATGTCATTTAATTCATCCACTTTCTTAATCCAAAAAAAAGATCTCCTATCGTCTTTACCAAATGAGACAGACCTATCTTGTTTTTCTTTTTGTAATTTAATATCAAAAGCAGCTAAGATGCCTGTGTAAAACTTCTTACTTTTTTTAAAATCTTTAACTCTAAGTGTTATGTGGTCAATCATGATATACATCCTTAGTTATTTAGAATCTTCTTCACTACTAGCAAGTTATCCTTCGTCTCTGGCATTGCCTCTAGTATAGCCTCTCTGTGCTCACCTGCCTCATGCGGATTCTCATCTTCTCTAAAGGTGTTTACCTTCTTAAAATCCCTCTGCACGTCGCTGCTGAGCTCCACGTCTTTCACCTTATCTACATATTGCAATATGCTTGTAAGCTGCACACTAAACTTCTCTACCTCACTATCGGTAAGCTCTAGCTGCGCAAGCTTCGCTAAGTGCAACACCTGCTCTTTACTAATTGTAGTATCACTCATTGC
>CAZWWY010000010.1:0-12580 GCA_964637785.1 uncultured Candidatus Saccharibacteria bacterium | reverse complement strand
GCTTCTAATATATGATTTTCTGTGATGTCAGGTGCTTGCTCTAAGTCTGCTATGGTGCGGGCGAGTTTTATTACTCTGTGATATGCCCTGGGTGATAGGTCCTGCTTCTTTGCGCTGAGGTTCAAGATTTGCTCAGCCTCACTACTGAGCTTGGCATGCTTTGCGATGTCTTTATTATTCATATGGGCATTTTGCTTACCTCTTTTTGCTTGTGCTGCCCTTGCTTTGCTTACCTCTTTTGCAGCTTTTGTTGTCTCTCCGGCCTTGCCTTGTTTATTAAGCTTCTCATGAGCCACCTGCCCCACCTCTATCCACATGTCTATCCTGTCCATTATCGGGCCACTGAGCTTCTGTTTGTACCTGCTTATCTCATGCATAGTGCAGCGGCACTTATTGCTGCCTAAGTAGCCGCATGGGCACGGGTTGAGCGCAGCGATGAGTATAAATTGTGAGGGGAAGCTCGCCGAGCCCTTGGCGCGCGAGATGGTGACCACTCCGTCCTCTAGCGGCTGGCGTAGTGCATTGATAACCTTCTTCTCAAACTCAGGGAACTCATCCATAAAGAGGACTCCCCTGTGAGCGAGTGTCACCTCACCTGGCTTGGGGTATGTGCCTCCACCAACAAGTGAGACATAGCTGGCCGTATGGTGTGGAGCACGTATCTGCGGGTTGGTGATGAGCGTCTCTGTGAGAGAGCCGGCTATAGAGTGTATGCTGGTGACCTCGAGCGCCTCCTCAAAAGAGAGAGGCGGCAATATACCAGCAAAAGCCTTAGCAAGCATCGTCTTGCCTGTGCCGGGTGGGCCGTATAGGGCAATATTATGCCCACCAGCGGCAGCTATGATGAGTCCGCGCTTGGCCGACTCTTGCTCTACAATATCCTCAAAGGTAATGAGTGTTGTGACTTGGCGCTTGGGCACCTTGGTAAGCTCTTGTGATGTTAAGTAGTGTGGCTCTACAGGGCACTCCATTGTATTGACGTGGTCTATGACCTCACGCAGCGTACCTGCGCCATATACCGTGATACCCTCTACAAGTGCTGCCTCCTCGCCATTCTCTAGTGGTACAAAGATCTCTTTAAAGCCAGCGTCTTTGGCGGCGAGTGTGAGCGCGAGCGTGCCTTGTACAGGCCGCACCGCGCCATCGAGTGCAAGCTCTCCGATGAATATGCGCCCCTCTGGGCTGAACTCTATCTCTTGTGCAGCAAGGAGATACCCAAGTGCAATGGGTAGGTCAAAGTGAGGCCCCTCTTTCCGCAAGCTTGCCGGTGCGAGTGATATTACGATCTTTTTATTATGGGCTTTGGGAGGCTTGTAGCCGGTGTTCTTAATAGCGGCACTTACCCTACTGCGCGCCTCGTCTACCGCTTTGTCTGCAAGACCAACTACATTAAAAGAATGGAGACCCTTAGAGAGGTCCACCTCAACGTTGATTATAAAAGCATCAAGCAAATTAGTCTGCGCGCTGTATACCCGTGAGAAGCTGGTAGCCATAATGCAATATATTGTAGCACGTACTGCTGGTTAGTGGAGGTACTATGCACATGCGATGCAAGTGTCTGCTGCTGGGTTGGCGTCTAATCTTGCCTCTTGGATTGGTTCTTTACATTCTTTGCATGTGCCATATGTGCCTGCCACAATGGCTGCTAGAGCATCTTTTACATGTTTTAGCCTCACCTCTAGCTCTTGGACTACTGCATTATTAATGTTTTGCTCTTCATCTGCATCGGCAAGATTGTTGAGGTCGGCAGTGTTCATCTCATTTACGTCTGCTCCAGCTGTCCAATCTGCTGGGTTGGCTGGGTTGAGGTAGCCTAGGTCTGTAAGCTCTAGCTCTAGGCGAGCCTCCTCTTGCATCAGTTTTGCTTTGCGCTTATCATTACTCATAGAGGTAGTATACTACAAAATTATAAAAAGATACAACTTATTATAGACCCTCGGCAGAGCCTGAGGCCTTACGTATATTGCGGCGGCTTGCCACCTCTATTAGTGTGTGGATATTGTTAGTAATCAAGATGGAGTTTTGGTCTAAGAAGGCATAGAGAAGTCGAATATCTTTATTTTCATCTCTTATGACTCGGGCATCAATATTTTGGATTACGATATCCTCTATAGTACGCTTGCTAGAGGCATCGCTAGGTATAGTAAAGAGTGGCGAGAGCTCCATCTCGGCCTTGCCCTCCCAATTGAGCATAGAGGCAAAGGCATGGTCATAAGATTGTGTAGTAAGAAGGAGGAATGGCGAGTTGCGATTTGCCATATGCATACCTAGCATATAATCATCTGCATTGCCAAGTAACCTAGTAAATTGCTCTCCCAAGGAGAGGCCTAGTAGTGAGATGAGCTGCTTTTGGCTTATAGTATAAGAGGCATTTGAGTTAGTGGTCGAGTCCCACACCTCATCCTCTAAGAGGACTTGAGTGATAGAGCCTAATGTGGCACGAGAGTGCACCAGTATCCTACTGAGCTCTGCAAGGGTCTCGCGAGGGAGCCTGTCTGTGACATCAAGTCGCGTGCGGTGCTCTACAAAGAGTAGCGAGTCAGAGATTAGTACGCGAGCCTTATCTTGAGTGAGACTCTCTTTTTTGGTTTGGTAGGCTGTATATGCGACTCCTATCGCCACCATACCCAGTATAATCATGGTTATACTGGCCAATAGGATGAAAGAGGTTTTTTTATTTTGCTTCTCTACTTCATTAGCTCCTACGCGCATCATGTCCTCGCCGTTTGGCATCTTATCGCTCTGCATAGCTAAGGCCTTCACAAGGGAGATCTTACGCTTACGCACCAAACTCTCTACATCTTGCTTGTATGTGTGTAGCATTGCGGCCTTTTTGTTTAGGCCACCTGTTGGCTTGCCTATAGGTTTATTTGTAGGTTGCTCTTTATTTGGCGGAGCCTCTTGGGTTGTGTTGTTCTCTTGTTCCATTTTGTGTTGGCTTAAGACCCTTGCGCTCGGCGAACTCGGGGTCCACGTCTTTTATAGAGAGGTCTATCTTTTGCTTGCCACCCATCTCTTTGACCTCCTTGATTATAACACTAACTCGCTCGCCTTCTGCTAGAGCATCAGCTACGTTGTTGATACGGAAGGGAGCTATCTCTGATATGTGTACAAGGCCGTCTACACCAGAGGCTATGCGTACAAAGGCGCCAAAGTCCATAAGCTTGATAACCTCAGCGTTTGGGAATTTCTCTCCAGCTGCATACTCATGAGTGAGCTCCTCTATCTTGGTCTTTGCAAGTTCTGCACTGCCACCCTTGCCCGTGATGAAGATTGTACCGTCGTCTTCTATGCTTATCTCGTCTACGCCTGTCTCCTCTTTGAGTCCATTTATAGTCTCACCACCTTTGCCTATTACTAGACCTATCTGATCTTCTTTAACTGTCATTGAGAGTATCTGTGGTGCGCGCGGGTTGAGCTCTGCGCGCGGCTCGGCTATTGCCTCTTGCATTACATCTAAGATTGCCAGGCGCGCAGCCTTGGCTTGCTCTATACCTTCTTTAAGTACCTCTACAGGCACACCATCTACCTTTACATCCATCTGTATAGCTGTGATGCCGTCACGAGTACCCGCCACCTTAAAGTCCATGTCGCCAAAGTGGTCCTCCGGCCCTTGTATATCTGTAAGGATCTTATACTTATACTCTGGAGTACCGGGCTCGCCCATACTCATCATACCCATAGCTATGCCTGCTACAGGCTTTTTGATTGGTACGCCTGCATCCATAAGTGCAAGAGTAGACCCGCAGACACTGGCTTGCGAGCTAGAGCCATTACTTGCCATTGTCTCGCTGACTATGCGTATAGTATAGGGGAACTCCTCTGCACTTGGCAGTACTGGCACAAGGGCCTTCTCTGCCAGAGCGCCGTGGCCTATCATTCGCCTATTGAAGCCGCCCACACGCCCAGTCTCCCCTACAGAGTATGGGGGGAAGTTGTAGTAGTGCATATAGCGCTTCTTGGTGTCTCTATTTTCTATAGTATCTAACAGCATTGCATCGTCTGGGCTACCTAGAGTCAGAGCGCTGAGTACATGAGTGCCACCACGATAGAATATACCTGTGCCGTGTATCATCTCGCTGACTCCGCCGGCTTGAGCGTATAGTGGACGCAGCTCGCTCATTGCGCGGCCATCCTGTCTCTTATCATTCTCTAGTGCCTCTGTATGTACTACCTCGTCTACCATATGCTCAAAGTAGTCATCGGCATTCTGTTTTTCGCTTGTCAATTCCTCATGCTCAGCCACCACCTGCATCCACTCATCTTTAAGTGCGTATGCACCCTTCTCTCCAAAGACATATTCACTCATCTTTGGCAGTATCTCACTGGCAAATAAGGCTTTAAGCTCTTCACTTGGCTTTGGTGTCTCTATTACCTCCTTCTCTTTGCCTAGCTCACTGATTATTTGCATTTGCCACTCTTGTAGCTTGTTTGTCTCACTTGCGGCTAGCTCTAGGGCGCTGCCTATCACTTGCTCTGTTGTCTCTTTAGCTCCTACCTCTACCATGTTTATATTGCCACCTTTGCCACATGCTAGTAAGTCTAGGCTCTCATTCTCAGCGGTACGCTGTGAGTAGTTGGGGTTGACTATAAGCTCATCGTTACCATTAACCTTGCCTATGCGTACTGCGCTCACTGGGCCGGCCCAAGGTATGTCGCTTGTACCGAGCGCAAGGCTAGCTCCTATCACACCAAGCACATCTGGATCCTCCTCGTCTATTGCTAGTACAGTGGCTATCACCTGTATGTCGCGGCGCATTGACTGGTCAAAGAGTGGGCGTATGGTGCGGTCTATTACGCGTGCAGAGAGTACAGCCTCCTCACTAGGCATACCCTCCTTCTTGCGGAAGCGTCCACCCATTATAGCTCCGGCAGCATAAAACTTTTCTTCAAACTCTACTGAGAGTGGGAACCAGCTTTGGCCCTCCTTCTCTCTGCCCATCACTGTTGTGACCATCACGGTCGTGTTGCCATAACGCATTATCACAGAGCCACTTGCTTGGTCTGTTAGGTTGGTAAATTGTGCGGTGAGCGTCTTGCCCCCGACTTCTATACTATACTCCTTCTTCACGATGCTCTTAGGGAATGCTTCCATAATACGTTTGTTATTATGAGCTTACAGAATGCAGAATTGAAGTTGTTCAATGCTGTATCTGCAAACTCGTATTGTTAATGCAAGCTAGTGTAGCAGATTTAATGAGTTTTACCAAAAGAGGTTGCTATTTTATGTGTTTTGTGAGATAAAGGCAGTAGACGAATATAGGTGAAATAGTCAAACTCTTTGAAAGGGGGTATAAAATGGCACAGAAGAAGTTGAATAAAGAAACACTGGACCTTATCGATCAATGGTTCCGGCAGTGGTGTTATGAACATCATGAAGGAATTATCTACAGTTCGATGGCATGGAAGGCGGCACTCAAAGTCAAAATTGAGCAAAGAGATGCGAACCTTCTCATGGTGGCTACTCATGATGAGACTGGGACTGGTGAACGTTGTGGCAGTTTTTCATTGGATGTATCGTCATATGCAGTTACGGAAGTGCGCATTGCTACTCAAGAACTTGATGCTTTTGTTAAACATGTCCTCAACTGGGCTGAAAGCATCTGACAGACAGCCGGCCAGCTGACCGCAGAAGGCTTGTCCATAACGTCAAAAAACGGAGTAAGGTATCACTGCCCTACTCCGTTTTATAATGCTTTTTAATTTATGTTACAATTCGCAACAATGTTATGTTTTATAGACGAGTCTGGGATATCTAATCCAAAAGAAGAGTCGCCTGTTTTTGTGCTAGGAGCAGTATTGATAGAGGAGAAGGAACACGATATTCTCTCTAAAAAACTCGATGAGATAAAGCAAGAGATATTTGGCACAGTTGATATTGTAATACATACAGCTGAGATGACTCGACCAATGAAATCTAGCTCAGATGAGAGGTTTAGATGCCTTATCAATAAAGATATGCGCAATTCTTTTTATAAACAAATAAATGATTTGATTAAAAATACAGAGATGAGTGCCGTATTTATCATAGTGGATAAACTAAAGTTATGTTCTAAGTACAGCGACCCGATGGACGCATACGAATTCTCTATGGAGAATCTTATTAACCGAATATTATGGGCAACGAACTCTACAGATGTAAAGATGTTTCCAGAGCAGCGGGGTGTTAGGTTAGATGCCAAAATGGATCTGATATACGCAAAATATTGTGAGATTGGGACACGTTTTCATGGTCCAGAGGTTTTATCAAGTAGGATTAAAGAGTTCAAGCATGTACATAAATCAGATAATTTGGCAGGATCACAATTAGTAGATGTACTAGTCACACCTATCGCAAGAGATTATCTTGGTCTTAAACAAAAGCCTAAGTGGAATGAAATATCAATCGATATTGTTAAAAAGAAGATAAAGCACCCAAACAATCTAAATATATTTCCTAACTAGCATAGCCGTATAGCAGAAAGGGGGCCCGCAATTCGCAGTCCCCCTCTCGATATAAGTATTATAGCACATATTTGCGGTCCAGGCAAGTTATCCACAGGCGAATTAGACTGTCTCTATGTAGCCTTATGAGGCTTCCGTCTCGGTCTCCTTCCTCCTATTAAATATTTCTTCTTATCTTCATCCATGTCTATGAACTCGTCGCAAGCCTCGCGGAGCATGCCCGAGCTGCTGCGGCCAAAGCTGATAACCTCTACTTGGCAGCCACTGTGTACTTGCAAGTACTCTACCATTGGTACAAAGTCGCCGTCGCCACTCACTAGTACTACGGTGTCTAGCTTGGGCGCTACGGTGATAGCGTCTATTGCTAGGCCTACATCCCAGTCAGCCTTCTTAGCTCCGCCGTGGAAGATCTGGATGTCTTTTGTTTTTATCTCTATGCCGAGCTTCTCAAGAGCCTCAAAGAAAGGGCTCTCCTCGCCGCTCTCGGTATTAACTACATAGGCCTTGGCGCGGATAAGTTGGCGGCCAGCTACTGCCTCGTCTAGGAGGTTCTTAAAGTTTACCTTGGCGTTGTAGAGATTCTTGGCGCTGTGATAAAGGTTTTGTGTATCTATAAATACGGCAACACGTTGTTGCGGATGTTTTGTTACTGACATGATTTATTTGTTAGTTATATTTAAAATAATACCACAGTAAATGGCATTATTTTAGTTTTGTTTAATTAAAAAGGCTTATTTCTTAAGTCCGAGAGTCTTTACAAGAGTTGTGTAGGCCTTGGTGTCTTTGCCCTCTAGGTACTTTAGATGTTTGCGGCGGTCTGCGACCATCTGTAAGAGTCCTTTGCGGGAGTGCTTGTCTTTATGATTCTTCTTCAAGTGGTCTGCTAGCTTGTCTATCTGCTTAGAGAGTACTGATACCTGCACTTGTGCAGAGCCAGTGTCTTTCTCGCTTTTGCGCACTTTTTTGATGGCTGCTGTTTTTGTCCTTTTTGTTAATGTCATATGAAAATTGTGACTTAATGCGCGCGATTATACAATATATTGGCAACAAACGCAAGTTTTTGATTGGTGTGGTATGATAATAGTAATTATGGTTACATTACAAGAATTAAAGCAAGAGTACCTAGAGTACTTAGAGATAGAGCGCGGCAGAGCCGCGCGGACGGTGGCTAATTATGACCAATACTTAACGCGCTACTTAAGCTACTCTGGCGCTGTAAAGCCAAAAGACGTGACAGAGAGCTCTGTGCGTGAGTACCGCCTGTGGCTCAACAGGCAGCCCGGCGCAACAGCAAACGGAGAGTCACAAGAGGCATTAAAGAAGAACACACAAAACTACCATCTTATAGCCTTGCGCTCCTTCCTCAAGTACTTGCGCAAGAGAGACATTAAGTGCCTTGCACCGGATAAGATAGAGCTGGCCAAGCTTGGTGACAGAGACCTAGACCTAATAACTCACGACGAGCTGCAACGGCTGATGAGTTCGCCAAGCAACGGTAAGAGTGCTGGCACGCTTATGGCCCTGCGAGATGAGGCGATGCTTGAGATGCTCTTCTCTACAGGGCTACGCGTCTCTGAGTTGTGTGCTGTGGACCGCGACCTTGACATGACTCGTGACGAGTTTTCAGTGCGGGGTAAGGGCTCTAAGGTGCGTGTCGTCTTCCTCTCTCCTACTGCTAAGAGTGCTATTAAAGAATATTTAAAGGTGCGGACGGATATGGATGAGGCGATGTTTATCTCGCTAGCTAAGGGAGCTGAGAGCAGTGGTGATATGAGACTCACTCCGCGCTCTGTAGAGAGAGTGGTGAAGCAGAGGGCCATAGAGGCCGGCATAAGCAAGAAAGTGACGCCGCATATCATCCGCCACAGCTTTGCCACAGACCTACTTGAGGGTGGCGCTGATATCAGGAGTGTGCAGGCACTCTTAGGCCATGCCAACATCTCTACAACGCAAGTGTATACCCACGTGACGGATAAGCATTTGAGAGAAGTGCATAAGGCTTTCCATAATCGTCGTCGTTGAGGTCGTTCCTCTCGGGAGAGGTGCGACCTCGCTGATTCATCAGTCGTCTGTGGTCACATCCACCTAAACCACAACACCCCTCTGGCAATGCCGGCTCTCCAACGGAGCCGGCAACTGTCCTCAAGTTTGGGACATTACTATTTGCAAGCAAATGTAATGTCGTCCAAGCCCAAACTTTGCGGATGGCCGTCAGAGCGTTATGGTTCAGTTGGTTGCTTTTGCTCGATACCCGTGTTTGCAAATTACATATATGCTATAGTACAAAAGTTATGAAAATAGTATCTTGGAATGTTAATGGGCTTAGGGCTGTGCATCGTAATGGGTTTTGGAGTGAGCTTATGTCTCTTAAGCCAGATATCATCTGCCTGCAAGAGACTAAGATGGAGAAAGAGCAGATGCCAGAGGAGCTGCGTGAAATTGATGGGTATATATCACTGTGGAACAGTAGCAAAAAGCGCAAAGGCTACAGCGGCACGGCAATCTATATCGCAGAACCGATTGCCAGCAAAATTAAAGAGGTACATTATGGTTTGGGAGATGAGAAGTTTGATGGTGAGGGACGGTTAATCACTGTGGTATTCGACGGCTTTGCGGTGTGTAACGGCTATTTCCCTAATGGTGGTATGGGGCCAGAGAGAATGTCCTTTAAGCTTGGGTACTATGACTCTTTCATGTCCTTTATAGAGAATGTCCGTAAGAGACAACCAAATGTCCTTTGGATGGGAGATGTAAATACGGCCCATAATGAAATAGATCTTGCCAGACCAAAGGCTAATGAGGGCAACACAGGCTTTTTGCCTATTGAAAGAGAATGGCTAGATGAGGTGGTGGCTATGGGTTATGTAGATACCTTTAGGCATTTTAACCCAAATAAAGCTGAGGCTTATACTTGGTGGAATGTGAAGACTCGTGCCAGAGAGCGCAATGTGGGCTGGCGTATAGACTACATATTTGCCACAGAGGAGGTGATGCCAAAAGTGCAGAAGGCACAGATACACACCAGCATAATGGGCTCCGACCACTGCCCTATATCTGTGGATATTGAATTGTAGTATTAGATTTGTACCTACTTATTTTTAAGAGACGTGATGCTTGGCCCTCAGCTTTGCGATTGCTTTGTCATCGGCCTCCTTTTGCTTCTCTACTCCGCTTTTGCCTAGCTCTCTGAGGTCTTGGTCATCTAGCTTGAGGAGCTCCTCTGCCCTTTTATTTAGGTACTCTTCTGTGTTGTTGTCAGTGTCGTCTAGTACATCTTCTAACAGTGCGTGTAAGAGCCAGCCAATGCGTGGGCCGGGCTCCTCGTTGAACTTCTCCATGATGTGGCTACCGTCAATCTTGAGCATACCGACAGTTATTGGGTCTCGCAAAGCCTCCTCCACCATAGATTGATACTTACGAAAGCGGAAGGGCTGCTCCTTAGGCCGGCCGCTGCCTATCCTGTCGCACATACGGACGTTAAGTAGTTTTTGAATACTCTCTTGTCCTACATTATTGATCATCCTACGTACTGCAGAGAGAGTCACTACATCAGGGTCAGAGAAAAACATGTGCCAACGCACAAGATTCTCAACGTCCTTGGCAACGTCATTTGGATACTTGAGTCTTGTCATGATTTGCCTCACCATCCTGCCCCCCACCACCTCATGGCCATAGAATGTGTAGCCATCACCCTTCTTGCGACGGCTCTTAGGCTTGCCAATATCATGGAAGAGGCTTGCCAAGCGCTCCTCTAGGCCCAAGCCCTTGTCTGCTGCGTGCTGCAAGGCGCGCAGTAGGTGCTCAAAAACGTCGTAGGCATGTGCCCTCTTGCCTTGCTCGCAGCCTATACCCTCGCGCAGCTCTGGTAGTAGATATTGCAACATCTGTAGCTGCTCAGCTAGGCCAAGAGCTGTGGCAGGAGTGTTTGAGAGTATTGTTTTGGTAAGCTCATCCCTAATCCTTTCATGTGAAACTCTCTCTAAGAGCTTGGCATTATTGGCTATTGCAGCCATCGTCTCTCCATCTATAGCAAAGTCCAGCTGCGCTGAGAGGCGCAAGGCGCGCATCATGCGTAGTGCATCCTCATTAAATCTTGTGTTTGCATCTCCTACTGCCTTGAGTACCTTATTATCTAAGTCTGATAATCCGTTATAATCATCTACCAGCTCATCTGTGACTACTCTATAGGCTATGGCATTGATGGTAAAGTCGCGTCGCTTAAGGTCGTCATGTAGTGAGTTACTGAATTCTATTGAGTCTGGGCGGCGTGAGTCTGTATAAGCCCCCTCGGTACGATATGGAGTAACTTCTAATATTTCTGTTGCTGTATTCTCACTCTCAGTTTTGACTCCTACTGTACCAAAGTTGTTCTCATAAAATGTCTTGTCTTCATTAAAGAGGGCTTGTATTTGCTCAGGAGTGGCGTTAGTTGTTATATCCCAATCTTTGGGCGTATTGCCTAATAGTATATCTCTTACACAGCCACCTACTAAGTATGCCTCATAACCCCCAGACTCTATAGCCATCGTCACATCGAGTACCTCCTCTGGTATTATTGATTTGTCTAAACGCACACTTGCCATATTGTTGATGTTTATTAATTAGTATAATACAGCAATTGTTGCATTAGTGCGAGCTTAGCGTATGATACCTGCAAGCACATTGCACCCATGGTGAAATGGATATCACAGCGGTCTTCGGAACCGTCGTTGGGGGTTCGAATCCCTCTGGGTGCACACTACTTCGCTAAAGAGCTACGAAGTGCACAGCAAATTATGTTACTTATAGACAAACCAGTAGGCATAAGCTCATTTGGAGTTGTGGCTGCTGTGCGCAGAGCTACAGGAGTGAAGAAGGTGGGCCATGCAGGTACTCTAGACCCCCTTGCCAGCGGTCTTATGCTGGTGCTTGTTGGCAAAGATGAGACAAAGCAGGCCAGCGAGCTGCTGGGGCTAAATAAGAGTTATAGGGCCGTGGTACGCATCGGAGAGAGCCGCACAACTGGGGATCTTGAAGGAGAGATTGTTACTCGTGCAACAATAAGTAACAATGTTACACGTGAAACACTACAAAAGGCACTTAAAGCAATGGTAGGCACCATGATACTACCTGTACCAGCTTACTCAGCGATGAAACAAGGTGGCCAACCATTGTATAAAAAAGTACGCAAAAAACAGAGATTTATACTCCCTATGCGAGAGATGACAGTGCATGTCGCAGAGCTCAAGGGCCTGCAAGAGGTAGTGCTATGGGATGCGCCAGATATGCCAAGGCGAGGATATGAAGCTACAGTACTCTTTAATGTTGAAAGTGGAGTATATGTGCGTAGTTTGGCTGAGGAGCTTGGTAAAAGAGTAGGTGAACTACTTGATGTTGAGGGCGGCTACCCCGCTACTCTCTCTGCACTGAGGCGCTTAACTGTGGGGGAGTATGATATAAACGACGCACAGACTCTTGATAAAATTGAGAATGGCATAAGTTTGATTCAGCATGAAATTGGTGTATAATCGTGCGTAACATACTGCGGATATAGTTTAGTGGTATGATACCTCCTTGCCATGGAGGTGACGGGAGTTCGATTCTCCCTATCCGCACAAAATAATAGTAGCAATGTCCATTAAGATTTGTGAAAAACTGGGGATAACTAAGTGGATATGTGGATAAGAGACATCTTTTTGATACTAAAATGTCTTAAATAAACGTCTTTTATGGTATACTTATAGTAATGGCAGAGCATAATATAACAGGGAGACTAGGGGAGGATATAGCCACTAAGTTTCTTGTGAAAAGGGGATTCAAGATAATAGAGCGTAATCATTGGCGTAAATGGGGTGAGATAGACATTGTTGCATGTGCAACGTCTGGTATCGTCCACTTTGTGGAGGTTAAGAGCACAAGCAAAGATTACACGTGTAACTCTTCGAGGTGCTCTGAGCATGCACAGTTTGATGACTGGCAACCAGAAGAAATGTTGCATAATAACAAGATAAAGCGCTTAAAAAGGGTAATACAGACGTATATTATGGAGAATAATGTAGATGAGTGGGTGTTTGATGTGATGATAGTATACTTAAACAAAAGGACACGAATGGCAAAATGTAAATATATAAAGGACATTATACTTTAGTCCTTTATA
>CAZWWY010000009.1:0-13600 GCA_964637785.1 uncultured Candidatus Saccharibacteria bacterium | reverse complement strand
GGTAAGGTAGACAAGAGCGGCAAGGGAGTAAAAAAGACTCTCACAATAGAGCTTGTGTATAAGGAGGGAGGAGCACCGCGCATAAGTGATGTGCAGCGCATCTCAAAGCCAGGCAGGCGCTTATATAAGAGCGTTAAGCACATCTACCCTGTGCGTTATGGCAAGGGAGCTACTATATTCTCTACTCCTAAGGGTATACTTACAGATTCGGAGGCCCGCAAAGAGCGTGTAGGCGGAGAAGAGTTATTTAAGATATGGTAAGTTAAAGTATTTCAATATAAATTATATTATGAGCAGAGTAGGTAAACAAGAATTAAAGATTCCAGCGGGCACAGAGGTGTCTGTAGTTGATGGAGTGCTCACTGTTAAGGGTAAGGGAGGTACTCTTACTCGTGATATAGATAAGAACGTGACTATAGTTGTAGAAGGTGACCAAGTAAAAGTCTCTCCAGTTAATGAGACAAAGCTTGCAACTGCGCTTTGGGGCACCTTTAGCTCACATGTTAAGAATATGATAGACGGAGTAAATACCCCATTTGTAAAGGAGTTGGTAGTAGAGGGTGTAGGATTTAAGGTAGCACTTAACGGCAAGACACTTAATTTAAAGGTCGGATTTTCACATGATGTTAACTTTGAGATTCCAGAAGGTATCACAGTAGAAGTAGAGAAGACTAATATAAAAATTAGTGGTATAGATAAGGAGGCAATAGGGCAATTTGCAGCGGTTGTGCGTGCTAGCAAAAAGCCAGAGCCATATAAAGGTAAGGGCATAAGGTATATCGATGAGGTAATACGCCGCAAGCAAGGCAAGCGCGCAGCTGCATAGTATATAATTGATTATGAAGACAGACAACAAAACATTAGCAAGAAAGGCAAGGCAACGCAGAGTACGCGCCAAAGTTTCTGGTACAGCGCAGCGCCCACGCTTGAGCATCTTCCGCTCTAATACAGCACTCAGCGCGCAACTTATAGATGATGTGGCAGGTAAGACACTTACTGCCATCTCCACAGCAAAGATTAAAGGCAAGACATTAAATGAAAAAGCATTAACAGCAGGAGCAGAGCTAGCCAAGGCTATTAAAGCAAAAAAGATAAAAGAAGTAGTATTTGACAGAGGTGGATATGCGTTTATTGGCAATATTAAAGCATTTGCAGATGCAGTGCGCAGTGGTGGCATCAAGTTTTAATCAAGATTCTAAATTATTATGACAGAAGACAAGACAAAAGAGAATAAAACAAAAGAGACAGTAGTAGAGACTACTGAGACTGCTACTGTAGATAAAGCTCCAGAGCGTGGCAAACGTAATGAGTTTGGCCCTAAGAAGCGCTTTGAGAAGAATCGTCGCCGTCAGCGCCCAGAGCGTCGTCAAGAGTTTGAGCAAAAGATAGTAGATATCCGCCGCGTTGTGCGTGTTATGGGAGGGGGACGTCGCTTTAGCTTCTCTGTGGCGATGGTAATAGGAGACAAGAAGGGTAAGGTAGGAGTAGGAGTAGGCAAGAGTAATGATACTAGCCTAGCAATAGAGAAAGCGACGAGAGACGCCAAGAAGCATATGATAACACTTAACTTAACAGAGGGCATGAGCATCCCTCACGATGTGAAGGCTAAGTATGGCGCATCTGTAGTAGAGATTCGTCCTGCTGCTGGCAAGGGTCTTGTAGCTGGAGCATCAGTACGTAGCGTACTTGAGTTAGCTGGAGTTAAAGACATCACCGCTAAGATATGGTCAAGGAGTAAGAACAAGATAAACAACTCAAGAGCAACAATAAACGCACTTAAGCAACTAGAGAAGTAAAATATATATTATGCAATCACATACTATACAAAAGGATGATGGAAACATAACACCAAAGACGCGTGTAGGCCGAGGTGGCAAGCGCGGCAAGACTTGTGGCCATGGCCACAAGGGGCAAAAGCAACACGGGCGCCATGGGTTGCGCCCAGAGATGCGAGACTTTATAAAAAGGTTACCTAAGCTCCGTGGCTTTGGTAAAAATCGTGCACGCACAGTCAACACAGGTAAGCCAGAGATTAAAGCTGTATCTATAGAGTCTATCGCCAGTATGAGCGGCACAGTGTCACCGGCAACTCTTGTAGAGGTAGGTATACTAAAGAAGCGAGGAGCAAAGCTGCCAAAGGTTAAGATCCTTAGTGGCAATGATGTTAAGTTTGCACTTAAGGCAAAGCTAACAGTAGAGGGTTGCCAAGTCTCAGCAACAACAAAAGAGACAATAGAGAAAGCTGGAGGAGAGGTTAAATAAAATATCATGTTTGCTACATTTATACATAAGGTAAGACTCGCATTCTCTGATGAGGCATTGCGTAAGAGGATATTTTTTGTACTTGGTGCTTTAGTGATATTCCGTGCTTTGGCTACTATACCAATCCCAGGTATAGATACAGCTCGTTTGGCAGAGTTCTTCTCTAATAATGAGTTTCTTGGCATGTTAAATATGTTCTCAGGAGGAGGGCTAGCTAATTTGTCTATAATGATGCTTGGTGTTGGTCCATATATCACTGCTAGCATTATCATGCAGTTGTCAACAGTTATGTCATCAAAGATGAAGGCTATGCAGAGCGAGGAAGGTGAAGCTGGACGCATGAAGTTTGCCCAATACTCTAGGTATCTGGCAGTGCCGTTGGCCTTTGTGCAAGGTTTTAGCTTTTTAACTCTATTACAAAATCAAGGAATCTTGGCCCAGATGGGGCTTATGCAGATGATAATAAATGTATTGGTGATAGTGGCAGGCTCAATGCTGCTTATGTGGGTAGGAGAGTTAGTCACAGAGTTTGGTATAGGCAATGGCGTGTCTCTTATCATCTTTGCGGGTATAGTAGCAGGGCTCCCAACTACGCTTGGCCAAGTGATATTTAATTATGATATGTCACAGCTCCCGCTTTATATAGCGTTTACAGCTGTAGCAATATTAGTGACAGCTGCAGTTGTATATATCACAGAGGCAGAGCGCCCTGTACCTATCACTTATGCACGGCAAGCACGGCAAGGTAGTGCGTATGGAGCCGGTGCAGCCACATACTTACCTCTAAGGGTCAACCAATCTGGTGTTATACCTATAATATTTGCCATGTCACTTTTGCTTATGCCTCAAATGTTAGCCCAAGTGCTTGGCGCTCTTGATGTGGCATATATATCTGCCATCGCGCAGGCTGTAGACAACTTCTTAGCTAATACTGCTATATATGCGGCGGTATACTTCATGCTGGTGTTTGCGTTTACATATTTTTATACAGCAGTTACGTTTGATCCAGATCAGATAGCCACCAGATTACAAAAGAGCGGAGGTTATATACACGGTTTACGCCCTGGAGAGGCTACGGCAGAGTATCTTGGTCATGTCATCACTCGTATCACGCTCTTCGGCGCCCTCTTCTTGGGAGCTATAGCAGTACTCCCAGTTGGTATGCAAGTAGTTACAGGCAATCAAGCTCTCGCCATCGGAGGTACAGCTCTCCTTATTGCAGTGTCAGTAGTCCTAGACCTATTAAAGAAGATAGACGCACAGGTCTCAGTTAGAGAATACTAAACTCCCAGCATCTGTGATTATGGTGTACAATGTACACATGCGTAACAATCTAGAGAGAGGGGCAGCTATACTAGATGCTGTGATGGCTATTGCCATTTTTATCGTTGTGTTTATTGGCTTTTTTGCCTTGCTCCAGCTTGGAGTCAAGACTGTTGCAGAGCATAAGGCGCGCTCTGGAGCTTTGGCAGTAGCTCGCTCACATATAGAGTATATACGCTCATTAGATTATGCTGCAGTCGGCACGCAGAGCGGTAATCCAAGTGGCAATATAGAGCAATCTACTATAGAGATATTAAATAATACCTCATACACAATAACTACAACAATAACTTGGCATGATGACCCAGGTGATGGCATAGGAGGTGCAGATAGCAACCCAAATGACTATAAAGATATAAGCATAATAGTAGAGTGGCCTGAGCACGCAGGAGTCTCCGGTAATGTTACATTATCCACTTTTGTGGCCGATTTTGAAGTAGAGTAATTATCATGAATGATCTAAAAAGATATAAGAATAATAATCTCCACAGCACTGCTAAATTGGGTATGTCTCTGGTAGAGGTGATAGTCTGGATAGGGGTGATAACGCTTCTTATGGGAGTGATGACCATCTCTATTATACGCGTGTATAAGAGTAATAGTTACATCTTTGAGAGGGCACTTGCTGTTATCTCTGTACGCAAGGGCTTAGAGAGCACCACTGGTTTAGTACGTGAGGCTACTTATAGTGAGAGCGGAGGGTATCCGATAGTAGCGCTTGGTGCAAACTCTTTTACTTTTTACTCAGACTATGATAATGATGGTACCGTAGAGCAGGTGCGAGTCTTTGTAGAGAATGAAGAGTTAAAAAGAGGTATAGTAGAGCCTAGCGGCTCACCCGCAGAGTATGTAGATGCAGAGAGTATAAGTACTATAGTGTATAATGTGCGTAATATTGCCTTAAGTAAAGACCTGTTTACTTACTATGACAACATAGGTATAGAAGTTACTGATATGTCTGAGATATTAGAACCAGTATTTATCAAAATAGATTTAGTAGCAAATACAGGCAAGAATCCAATAGTCAGCGATTATGAATTGCAGGGGAGTGCTTTTATGCGTAATTTGAAGAATTGATATGTCAAATAATAAAAAAGGAGGAGCGATAATAGTAGTATTAGTATTTGCTGGTATTTTTGTTATAGGAGTAGGGGCCTTATTGCAGTTTGTATTACAGCAAAGCCAAAGCGGCAGAGGTAAAGAGGTTAAAGAGAAAGCAATGCAGCTCGCTGAGGCTGGTTTAGAATATTATAAATGGCACTTGGCTCACAATCCTGACAGCGAGTGGAGTGGCACAATAGAGTACCAAGATCCTCAAAGTAATGCTAGAGTTGGGGAGTTTATAATTACTACTACTGTCAACAGGCAGTGTGGAGAGATAATGACAAGAGATATCTCTGTAGAGGGCAGAGTAGATGAAGACACTCGATTTACTCGTACTATAAGCGCTCGTTATATGTACCCAAGTGTTGCCAACTATTCATATTTAATAGATTCTGACGTATGGGCTGGGTCATCACGTACAATTACTGGCCCATACTACTCTGGAGGAGGTATACGTATGGACGCTACACACAACTCAATTGTCACAAGCGGAGTCAGCACATGGACATGTGATGGCTCTTTTGGTTGTAGCCCGACCGTCAGTAAAGCAGGCGTATGGGGTGTCGGCAGTAATCCAGAGTTATGGCAGTACCCCGCAGCATCAACTATCGACTTTGCTAATATACAAGTGGACTACGCTGACTTAAAAAGTAAGTCTCAAAGTGACGGGCACTATTTTAGTAGTGTAAGCAATGGTGTCGGCGACAGAGGGTATCATATAATCTTTAAAAGTGATGGCACATTTGATATGTATCGTGTAGACTCAGCAAGTTATAATTGGGGTTGGGACTCGAGCGGATCAGCACATAGAGATTACCATACGATTACCTCAGAGAGCTTTATAGGTAATTATACAATACCAAGTGACTGCTCTCTATTATTTATTGAGGATCAAGTATGGCTAGAGGGAGTAGTCAGCGGTAGAGTAACTTTAGTAGCTGCAGATATAGTAAATAATTATGATCCAAATATAATATTGCATAATAATCTAACCTATGCAACAGGTGCAGATGTAGACGGGATAACAATAATAGGAGAGCATGATATAACAGTATCAGCCAAGTCACCAGAGTATTTAACGCTCAATGGTATCTTTGTTGCTGATAGTGGTAAATTTGGTAGGTATCATTATGTAGAAAACCCTGGGTATTATTGGGATTATGGCATATGGAATTGGGTATATGCTTATGGGGTGGGCACCACACAAGATTTAGAGACGTTGACAATCAATGGTACGGTTGTCTCAAGTGAGCGCACAGGTACGAGCTGGGGATATTGGATTTATCGATGGGGTTATGGGTGGATAGAGGAGGACTCAGGCTTTGCTAACAGAGTCAACTCATATGAGCGGGTGCAAGCATTTAATCCACCACCATTCGCCCCAAGTGCAAGCACGATACCATATATGGTAAATTGGAGGGAAGAATAAGGAGGCTCTTTTGGTCTGACTATGGTATAATCTGCGTTAATGAGGCATATAATACTTGCAAATTGGAAGATGAGCCCAAGTAAGCCAAGAGAGGCTCAAGAGCTTTTTAATAATATTAAGGTAGTCATAGGCAGGTTGCGTGCAGTGCAAGTGCTGCTTGCTCCGCCGGCATTATTTTTACACTCCCTAGCTGCTACCTATAGTGGTAACAAGGTCCTCTTTGCAGCTCAAAAGATAAGCCCACATGAAGGGCAGGCACATACCGGCTCTCTTAGTGCACAACAATTTGCCAATAGTGGTGCATCTCACTGCCTTATCGGTCACTCTGAGGGTGATGATACTATAGACGCTTTACGTGTTAAGACATTTTTAGCATTAAAATATGGATTAATACCCATAGTATTTATAGGTGAATCTAAGCGTGATAATTCTGGCGATTACTTACTCGTAGTGAGAGAGCAGGTGCTCTCAGCCCTGCAAGAGTTGTCACCAACCCAGCTAGGAGAGATAATATTTTGTTATGAGCCAGTGTGGGCAATAGGGCAAAAAGAAGCTCTCAGTGCGTATGATGTACAATCAATGGCTCTATATATACGCAAAATATTAGTAGAGGAGTATGGGGCAGCCACAGCGCGTAAAGTACGAGTACTATATGGGGGCTCTGTGAGCTCAGATAACATAGTTGATATACTAAAGATAGTAGATTTAGATGGAGTTGCAGTAGGCAGAGTAAGCGCAGATGCAGAAGAGTTTATAGAGTTGTTAAAAATTGCCAATAAAGCATGAAATATCTAAAAGATATACCAAAAGAAGACCTAAAAGATAAGGTGGTATTATTACGTGCGGGGCTCAACTTACCATTAGATGAAGCAGGTGATATAGTAGATGACTTTCGGATTAAGGCAGCTTTGCCAACAATAGAGTATCTAATGGATAATGCCAAACAAGTTATTATTATTGCGCACAAGGGGCGCGCTCGCACAGACTCTCTTAGCAAAGTAGCATCAGAGCTTAAAAAGTATTTACCTGAGTTAAACTTTAACCAATGGTCAGAGAGTCTCTCTAACCACAAATTAATATTAATGGAGAATCTTAGACAAGACCCTCGTGAAGTAGCAGATGACGATGATGTGCGTAAGGCTTTTGCTAAAGATATTATTGAGATTACTCAGGCAGACATATTCATACAAGATGCCTTTTCTACGTGTCATAGGAGTCACACAAGCATAGTCACGTTGCCAAAACTGTTACCTAGCTATGTTGGCCTATTGCTAGAACAAGAGATTATTAAACTCAGCGAGGCACTCGACCCGCCACGCCCAGCTTTGTTTATACTAGGAGGCGCTAAATTTGCGACTAAAGAGCCTCTTATACGCAAGTTCCTTAAAGTTTATGACAAGATATTTATAGGGGGAGCCATTGCTAACGAGTTTTTTAAAGCTAAGGGATATGAGGTAGGGCTCTCACTAGTCCATGATGGTAAGGTGCCAGAGGATATATTATATAATGACAAGATTATTTTACCAGAGACGGTGCGCGCTGCAGACTCAGATGGTCACACTATACAAGTATCTCCTAAAGACGTTACTCCAAATATGCGTATAGTTGATGCTCCACCACCGAGTGATTTATTAAGTAACCCCGTAATGAAGTTTATATTATGGAATGGTCCACTAGGATATTATGAGAGCGGATTCGTACAAGGTACAGACACCCTACTTAAGATGTTTGATAGGAGTGATGCACAGACATTCACTGGTGGGGGAGATACGCTTGCGACTATTGGTCAAGAGCGTCGCTCGGAGTTTACTCACATATCATCAGGAGGTGGGGCTATGCTTAGTTTTTTACAAGATGGCACACTTATTGGCATCAAAGCACTTGGGTGATCTTAGCTGCAGTTGCACCAAACTCTTTTGTAGAAAACTGAGGTGCAGTCCCGTCTAACTGTGGCTTAGAGGTAATATCTTTAGAGTCGTGCATGGGTATTATATGTACGTGTGTGTGTGGCACATCCCACCCAGAGGCTACAAGGCCAACATGCTGTACCTTAAAGATGTTTTTGTAATGTCTTTTTAATTTTTGTACTACTAGCATCATCTTAGAGTACTCATCTGCTGGCATATCCTCTAGATAGGCATGATGGTTCTTAGGTATCACTAATGTGTGACCCTCACGTATAGGGGCAGCGTCTAAGAATGCATAAAAGTAGTCATCTTCATATATTTTAGGTGCTGGGATCTCTCCTGCAATAATCTTACAAAAGACACAATTTTCATCTTTGTTATTCATAATGTGTTAGTATAGCATATAAATAAAAGGGTAAATAATATTAGTATTTTAGATAATAAATCATGAGTAAAACAATAGAAGAAATAGAGGCAGTCTTTCTTGAAGTTAACAAGGATGAGATAGAAGAGAAGTTAAAGACCATCGGAGCTGAGAAAGTTAAGGACATTTTTTACCAAATAACAGCATTTGACTTCCCAGATTATAACTTAGACAAAGATAATAGCTGGGTTCGTTTACGTGATGATGGAGAGAGAGTGGTCTTAGCTTTTAAAAAGAGGCTAGGAGTTTCATCTCAAGATGGAAGTACAAATGATAAGGGTATGGAAGAGGTTGAGGTGGTAGTTGATAGTTACGAGACCACAAAACTATTTCTTAAGAAGACTGGTTTTATAGAAAAGCATGAAGCTGAGAAAAAGCGCACAAGATGGCAAAAAGACGGAGTAACTTTTGACATAGATACATGGCCAGCAATACCGACTTTCTTAGAAATAGAGGCGAATAGTTGGGGTGATATAGAAGAAGGCATAGAATTACTCGGGCTTAATTCAGACGAGAAGAAAGTGTGCTCAGCCAACCAGATATATATGATGTATGGGATGGATATGATGGAGTATCAGAAAATCAAATTTGACGAGCTTGTTAAGTACAAAGAGTCAAACTAATAGATTGTTCTAGTGATTATGGAAGAATATTCAGAGATAATACAAATCTTATTAAAAGGACGAGGACTTGAGATAGATGAAGATATACAAAACTTCTTAAATCCGTCATATGACGAGCATCTACATGACCCATTTTTGATGGTGGGGATGAGTGAGGCCGTAGGACGCATATTCACAGCAATGATAAATAATGAGAAGGTCGCAATATACAGTGACTTTGACGCAGACGGCATACCGGCAGGAGTGCTACTGCACGACTTTTTTAAGAAGATTGGCTTTAATAATTTTGTCAATTATATACCACATAGGCATACTGAGGGGTACGGATTTCATAAAGATGCAGTAGAAAAGTTGGCAAAAGATGGAGTGAGCTTGATAATCACAGTGGATGTAGGCATCACGGCCATAGAGACGGTAGCATATGCAAAAGAGCTTGGTGTAGATGTGATTATCACAGATCATCATGAGCCTAAGAACGATAGTAAGCACAGTGATAAGCAAAAGTTACCAGATGCACTTGCGATACTCAATCCTAAGCAGGCACACTGTGAGTATCCATTTGACGGGCTTTGTGGCGCCGGTGTTGCATACAAACTCGTGCAAGCTCTCATAATAAAAGGTAGACAACACCAAGGCCTTGCCTTGGTGTTTGATGAGTTGCCAGAGGGTTGGGAGAAGTGGCTATTAGACTTGGTGGCTATATCTACGGTGGCCGATATGGTGCCTCTAGTGGGTGAGAATAGAACATTAGTACACTGGGGTCTGCAAGTGTTGCGCAAAAGCCCAAGAGTTGGCATAAAAGCTTTGTGCAACAAATTGCGTATTAATCAGAGCTTACTATCAGAGGGAGACATTGGCTTTTCCATAGGGCCACGCATCAATGCCGCTAGTCGCATGGAGCATCCCGAGGATGCCTTTAATTTACTGAGCACTAAAGATATTAAAGAGGCCGAGACCTTGGCTAGTAAATTAGAGAGCCTTAATAATAAACGCAAAGGCTCCGTAGCGGCAATGGTGCGTCAAGCAAAGGTTAAAATAGCACAGATGCAGGAGGGTTTATCAGGCAGTGAGGAGTTGCCAAATGTGATAGTGACGGGTGACCCAGAGTGGAGCCCAGCTCTTGTTGGGTTGGCAGCTGGGAGCATTGCAGACTCTCTTGGCAAGGTAGTGTGCATCTGGGGGAGAGAAGGCACCGGAGTACTCAAGGGCTCTTGCAGAGCAGGAGGCAAACAAAAGAGTGACATAAGTGTGGTAGAGATGTTTGAGGCAGCTGGTGATGCTCTTTTGTATTATGGAGGGCATCGAGCTGCAGGTGGGTTTGCGGTGAGTGATAAAGGAGTGCACAAGCTCAGCGATGAGCTTAATAAAGCGTATAATAAAGCAAAAAAAGAATGTAAAGAAGATAAGAACGAAGACAAGGATATTGATGATATAGAGCTATCGTTAGCTCAAATTAATAGGAGTACTTTTAGAGAGTTTGAGATGCTTGCCCCGTATGGTATTGGCAATCCAAAGCCGATTGTGACTATCAATAATGTTACTGTCACCAATATTCGTCACTTTGGCAAAGAACAAAATCATATAGAGATATATATTAAAAATAGTGAAGGAGTATCACGCAAGACGAGCAAGTTCTTTGCTACAGCAGAGTCTTTCTCCAAACAGATAGAAGAAAATGATATTGTAGACATGCTTGTTAATTTAGAAGAAAGCTCATTTGCAGGTAGGCGCAGCTTAGAGCTA
This sequence comes from uncultured Candidatus Saccharibacteria bacterium, assembly GCA_964637785.1. Lineage (GTDB taxonomy): Bacteria > Patescibacteriota > Minisyncoccia > Phycocordibacterales > UBA2100 > S139-169. The sequence goes on along the minus strand of CAZWWY010000009.1, from coordinate 2,785 downwards.
CGCATTGTTGATATTGTCTAAACAGTGAGTATATGACATACTTACAGGTAAGTTAGTAATTTAAATCTAATAATAAAATTATGAAGCAAACATTTAGCATAAAAGACTCAATAAGAGTAGGTTGGGATATATTTAAAGAGCGACCATGGTTTTTAATAGGGGCTGTATTATTTATCGTATTGGCTTCTTCTATCACAGGGTTTGCTATTGAACAATTTGAAGGAATAATATATATGTTGGCTAATATAGCAGACTTTGCATTCCAAACATTACTTGGCATGGGGCTCACTTACATCATGCTAGCGGTATATGATAAAAGACAGGTAGAATATAGTGACTGGTTTAAGCCAATCTCATTATTTGGTAAATATTTTGTAGTCATATTGATAACGATGATAGCAGTAGTTATCGGGTTAATATTATTTATAATCCCTGGTGTGATTGCCATGCTGGCATTGATGTTTGCACCATATTTAGTCATAGAGAAGTCAATGGGTCCAATAGAGGCAATAAAGAAGAGCTGGAATATTAGCAAGGGTCATAGATGGCAACTGCTACTCTTTATGCTTACATTGATAATATTTAATATACTTGGCATACTCGCAATATTTATCGGTCTATTGGTCACAGCTCCAATATCGGCGTTGGCTATGATACATGTGTACAGGACTCTCTTAAAGGATAATGTCTAAAATAATAATCTATACAGACGGTGGCGCGCGTGGCAATCCGGGGATTGCTGGTGCTGGCGCGGTGGTACTTGATGAGAAAGGAGATGTATTAGCAGAGGCGAGTAAATACTTGGGTGATAACCAGACAAATAACCATGCAGAATATGAGGCAATAGTGCTAGCATTGCAAAAGTGCATTGAGCTTAATCTGCAAGACAGTGAGATAGAGCTGCGTGCAGATAGTAAGCTGGCTGTAGAGCAGCTCAGTGGAAGGTGGAAGGTGAAGGAGCCAAATATCAGAGTCCAATATAATAAAGTACAAGAGATATTAAAGCAGTTTAGGGAGGTGAGGTTTACTCATGTGCGTCGTGAGCTCAACAAGCATGCAGACATGTTGGCCAATAGGGCTATGGATACAGTAATGTAATTATGCTAGTATTTTGCTAATTATAAGTTATTAATCATATTAGTTATGAAGGGTTTTATAAACGAGTTTAAGGCATTTTTAATAAAGGGTAATGTGATGGACATGGCAGTTGGCTTCATTTTTGGAGCTGCATTCTCTACTGTTGTAAAGTCACTAGTTAACAATATAGTGATGCCGCCAGTAGGTATGCTCTTGGGCAAGGTAGATTTCTCAGCTCTATATATTACTCTTGATGGAGGAGTATACGATAGTTTAAAAGCGGCGGAGGCGGCAAGCGCACCTGTGATAAAGTACGGGGTATTCATCAATGATGTTATAGGCTTTGTCATCTTAGGCTTCGTTATCTTTATGATGATAAAAGGAGTTAACAAGCTGCAAGCCAAAGAAGAGGAGAAAAAGGAAGAGACTCCAAAAAAGAGCGATGAGGTAGTAATATTAGAGCAGATAAGAGACTCACTAGCTAAGTAAGACTATAAAATTAGACGAGATGAGGTCTATCTATGTCTATGCTGCCATAATTAGCTTTACATTTGGTATAGCATGGCAAAGCATATTTAAGCAAGGCACCGCGTTTGTGGTACTTTTGCTTGTATTGGGTTTTACGACGCTATTGATGACTGTGGTAAGTAAGAGTTATGCAGAAACAGAAAGGCATGGCATAGCCGTTCATTATCTTATAGTGCTTGTTATCGGTATATTTGCCTTTACACTTGGTGCAGTGCGTATGCAGGCAGCGCAAGAGAATAGTGACACATTACTACAATCACTCAGATTATATCAAAATCAGCAAATAGAGTTTGTGGGGAGGATAGTAGATGAGCCAGACAAAAGAGAGTATAGCACCAACTTGGTAGTCAAGCATCCAAATAGTAGTATGGTGCTAGTCAGGGCAAATATGCATCAAGATTTTACTTATGGTGAGCAGGTGAAAGTGTCGGGTAAGCTAGAGAGAGTACAAAACTTTAAGAGCGAGGCTGGAGACGGTCGTGAGTTTGATTATCAAGACTATTTAGGCAAGGATGATATTTACTATATAATAAACCGCGCACAAATAGGGGAGCCTCTACTCCGCCAAGGCTACGAAGGGCAAGTAGGGCGTAAAGACTTACAATACTGGCTATTTACAATAAAGCAAAAGTACCTTGATGCCATAGCACTGCACATACCAGAGCCAGAGAGCGCTCTGGCTGGGGGCATCACTGTCGGTAGCAAAAACTCACTAGGTAAAGAGCTGTTAGATAAATTTCGTGATACAGGAGTGATACATATAGTAGTACTCTCCGGCTTTAATGTGACGATTATCGCCATCTTCCTTACGTTTATATTTGCATTCGCTGGGCCTTATGTTGGGCGCGGTCTCTCTGCAATTGGTATTATACTCTTTGCCTTGCTCACTGGAGGGGGTGCGACAGTGCTGCGTGCGAGCGCCATGGGACTCTTGGCGCTACTTGCACTTACAGTGGGGCGTACTTATGCTGTGTTGCGAGCTCTATTTATTGTCGGCTTTGTGATGCTGCTTATTAATCCTAAGATATTGCTATCAGACATCTCATTTCAACTCTCATTCATTGCAACTCTTGGCATGATACTAGGCATGCCAATATTACAGCGCAAGCTTAACTTTATAACTAACAGATGGAAGATGCAGGAGATAGTCGCAGCAACAATAGCGACACAGATAGCAGTG
>CAZWWY010000008.1:0-13646 GCA_964637785.1 uncultured Candidatus Saccharibacteria bacterium | reverse complement strand
GTTTAGTGGTAGAATATCTGCCTTCCAAGCAGAGGACGGGAGTTCGATTCTCCCCACCCGCACAATGAAAAATAGCCGGCTCACGCCGGCTATTTTGTTATCTGCTCAGTATACTGAGCAGATTAAGGAGTTGTTACTTAACAGCGTCCTTGAGTGCCTTAGCAGCGCGGAACTTTGGTACGCGCATTGCCTTGATCTCTATTGCCTCACCTGTGCGAGGGTTGCGGCCCGTACGTGCAGCACGCATCTTAGCCTCAAAGATACCAAGACCAGCTATTGATACTTGCTCTCCGCCCTTAAGTGCACCAACTATTGTGTTGATGATTGCATCTACTGAGCGCTCTGCATCTGCGCGTGTTACACCAGTGGTGTCGCGGAGTGCATCTATAAGATCTGACTTGTTCATAATATTTTTTACTTATTACTTAATAATCTGTTAATAATGATAACTAACTACTGCTCAGTATACATAAAGCCGTATATTGTGCAATAGGGAGCGGATTACCGAGCATACTCAATGCTCCTTGTCTCACGGATGACGTTGACCTTGATTTCTCCTGGGTAGGCCATCTCTTTTTCTATCTCTTTGGCGATGTCGCGAGCTAGCTTGTAGGCCTCTAGGTCGTCAATCTCTTTAGGATTAACAAATACGCGTACCTCACGGCCGGCTGCTATGGCATAGCTCTTCTCTACTCCGGGGTTGTTGTTGGCTATAGCCTCGAGGTCCTCTAGGCGCTTGATGTATTGCTCTATAGTATCTCGGCGAGCGCCTGGGCGGCCTCCACTAATGGCATCTGCCACCTGCACTATATAGCTCTCTGTAGTAGCATAGGGGAACTCCTCATGATGAGCCTCCATGGCGTGAATGATGGCCTCGCTAGCGCCAAACTTCTGCAAGATGCGGCGGCCAATCTCTACATGCGTACCTTGCACCTCGTGGTCTACGGCCTTGCCAAGGTCGTGTACTAATGCTCCGGCACGAGCAACCTCTGCGTCTGCGCCCACCTCCTCTGCGATGATACCCGCTAAGTGAGCCATCTCTACTGAGTGGGCGAGGACATTTTGCCCATAGCTAGTACGGAAGTGCAGCTTACCAAGGATGGCGATGATGCGTGGGTCGAGGCCTGTGACTTTAGCATCAAAGGCGGCCTTCTCTCCGGCCTCTTTGGTGACTTTACCTATCTCCTCTTCAGCCTTCTTTAGTGCCTTCTCTATCTTGGCTGGCTGTATGCGGCCGTCGGCTATGAGGCTCTCAAGAGCTGTACGAGCCACTTGCCTGCGGATAGGGTCAAAGCTAGAGATGATGATAATGCCTGGGGTATCGTCTACTATGACGTCTACACCGCTAGCATGCTCAAAGGCCTTAATATTGCGACCCTCTTTGCCTATAATTTTACCTTTGAGATCATCATTGGGTAGCTCTACCTTGGTAGAGATTACATCTGCTGGCATTGAGTTGCCTATGCGGTGTATGGCTGTTGTTAAGATGTCTTTGGCCTTTTGGTCAAGCCTCTCTTTACCAGCTATATCTAACTTTTGTATACGTTGCACTATGCTCTCCTCACTCTCGCGCTCTACAGCCTTGAGGAGCTGCTCTTTGGCCTCGTCTACTGGTAGCTTGGCCGCTTTGGCTAGTGCCTCAGTACGCTTGGCGAGCACCTCATCAGATTTGGCACGCACCTCGCGTATCTCCTCTACTTTAGCCTTGAGCGCCTCTACGTCTGTATCTATAGCGGCTTGCTTTTGCTCCAGTTTCTCCTCCTTTTCTAAGATTCTCTCTTTTTGCTTGTTGAGTTGAGCCTCCTCCTCTTTTATCTCTCCGAGCTTCTTCTTTGACTCCGCTTCTGCCTCCTTCTCTGCTGCGTCTAGCACTTTCTGCGCACCCTCCTTTGCATCAAGCTCCATCTGCTTAATCTCTAGCTCCATAGAGCCGCGCCTACCGAGGGCGACTATCCACCGGAGGAAGTAACCTGCTGCTATACCAGCAATACCGACTCCTGCTAGTAGGAGTAAAATCGTCGTTGTCGTCATAATGTACGTGTTTTACACAGTACTGTACCTACTTCAGCTTATTTTTGTATGAGGATGTTCGTCGTTTGTCGTCGTTGTAATCGTCCGTCGTCGTTGAGGTCGTTCCTCTCGGGAGAGGTGCGACCTCGTTGATTCGTCGTGTTGAATGTAATAAATCTCTAAAATAAGGTAAATACTGCAATTTGAATAATTAACTAACCTAAGTACATATACTAGCAGCTGTAGAAATTATTTCAACTATTTTGTTGACTGCAAGTGCTTGGTGTAGTAGGGTCTTGACAGAGTATAGGGTATAGACTATACTCTATACTATGCAAAAACAAAGTACAAGAGACAATATATTTACTTATATAAAAGAGCATGAGAATGTGCGTCCTGCTGAGCTCCTCGACTCTGTGCATGTCGGTGAGGCTATGCTCTATAGACACTTGAAGGCTTTGCTAGAAGATGGATTTATTGTGAAGATTGGTGAGAGTCCAAGGACATTCTATGTGGCTGCCGATGTGGATGACGCGAGCGGAGCGAGCGTGGTAGGTGCATCAGGGGAGATTAGTAGCGATATATCGCAATTAATTGAAGAGAATTTTTTGCAAATTACGCCGACAGGCAAGAGACTCGAGGGCGTGGAGGCCTTTGTATATTGGTGCAATAAGAGAGAGTTCGATATTGCCAAGATGGCCAAGCAGTACAAAAGCATGATTGATAAATATGCTAAAATCCGCAAGGCTGGCTTGCTGGATGCCACGGCTAAGATACGTAAGACATTTACAAGTCTTACTGATGGACTGTGTGTTGATAAAGTATTTTACGTCGACTTTTACTCACTTGAGACATTTGGTAAGACGAAGCTTGGGCAGATGTTGCTGTATGCCAAGCAGAGCCAAGACAAGGCTGCTATTATGAATATTGCAGATACTATAAAGCCCAAAGTTGAAGAGCTTATAAAGACTCAGAAGATTGATGCGGTAGTATATGTACCACCAACAGTAAAGCGCAATGTGCAATTTATGAAAATTTTGGAGAAGAGGCTGGCGATAGGCTTGCCGAAAGTGAGCATAATAAAAGTGCTTGGCGATGTGGCAGTACCTCAAAAGACACTAAAGAGCCTGGAAGATAGGGTTGAAAATGCTAATGCAAGCTTTATGATTAAAGACAAAACTTTAAACTATAATACTGTATTAATTATAGATGATGCCATTGGCTCTGGAGCGAGTATTAATCAAATAGCTTGTAAATTAAAAAAAATGGGCATGGTAAAAAGGATAATCGGTATGGCCATAACCGGTAGTCTTAATAACTTTGATGTGATTAGTGAGGTGTAGAGGCTGTATAAGATACAGAGTGATTGACTGCGAGTGCTTGGTGTAGTAGGGTTTTGCGTAGAAGTAAAACAGACGCAATGACGCGCTGTTTTATCGTACATTCCGTACATTGATTTTTTAGAGAATAAACAAAGAGGGAGGTGTATAATGAGTGCACATAGAAAAGTGGCAACAAGCTATAAAGTTGACGGGCGCGAGTTCGTTGATGTTGATGATTTTCTTGCCTGCTATCCTAATGTGAGCAGTGAAGATAAAGAAAAGGTCAAGCGCCTGCTCTCAACATGTTGCTGTAAGGTTGAGAAACGGAAGGAATATTCGTTGGTTGATAGGTTAATAAATATTTGTCTAGACCCGAAAGGATGGAACGGCATTGCCGCTGAGGCACCAATTGTCTTGTGTGATGGTTGGGTGATCTGGTCCCGTATGGGTCATGATCACTTGATTGATGCTTTTGGCCGCTTGTTTATTGAGAGAAATGAGCCGAAGATGAGTACTAGCGAAATGATAAAAATACTCGCTGGTGAAGCACAGGATACGCTGTCTGGTCTTAGCTCCGACCTGATTACGAGCTGTTATGCTTGGTATATCTCAACACAGATGCCATCCATCATCTGTGTTGGAAGAGAGTACAAGCCAAGCAGGGCAGACAGAAAGATATTCGAACTGTTTCAGGTCAGATATATCGATTGAAGCTAAAGTGTTCTAAAAACAAAATCAAAAGACCGGTGGCCTTAAAACAGCCTCCGGTCTTTTCTTATACTGTAAGGTTTAGTATTTAGTATAAACTACAAACTACTTCAACACCTTGTCGATAATGCCATACTTCTGCGCCTCTTGTGCGCTCATGAAGAAGTCTCGGTCTACGTCTTTTTCTACTTTCGCCAATTTTTGCCCAGTATTTTTTGCCAATATCTTATTGAGTCTCTCTCGCGTTTTTAAGATATGCTTGGCGGTAATCTCTATATCTGTGGCTTGGCCTTGTACGCCGCCCCATGGCTGGTGTATCATCACCTCGGAGTTGGGTAGGGCAAAGCGCTTGCCTTTGGCGCCGGCAGAGAGGAGTACTGAGCCCATAGATGCTGCCATGCCCACACAGATTGTAGAGACACTCGGCCTTACGTGCGTCATGGTATCTAAGATGGCGAGCCCAGCGGTGACAGAGCCACCAGGAGTATTGATGTATAGGTGGATATCGGCCTTTGGGTCCTCAGCCTCTAAGAAGAGAAGCTGCGCCACTACAGTGTTGGCCACGGCATCCTCAATAGGGCCAGTGATGAAGATGATACGCTCTTTAAGCATACGTGAGTAGATGTCGTATGAGCGCTCGCCATACTCGCCACGCTCTACTACCATTGGTATCAGGTTGGATTGGATTTGCGTCTTCATGTTATTTTATTTTTGAGATTCTAAAAAGTTAAACACCATCTGGTTGCGCATCTGCATAGTTATGTAGGCTCTGGCATTGTCCTTGTTAACATCTTTGTGATGCTCCATTAGGAGCTTTGTCTCTGCATCCACGGTTTTTTGCTCTGGCGTTAGGCTCTCCTCCTCTGCTATCTTATTAAGTATAAGTTGCAGCTTTGCCTGCTCTTGTGCTTGTGGCTTGAGCTCGTCTAAAAAGGCTTCAGATGTCTTATTAATACTCTTTAGGTAAGCATTAAGATTGCTGCCTACGCGCTGTAGGTCACCCTCAAATTGGGCTTGCAACCTGTCTAGCTCGTGGCTGAGTAGTACAGTCGGTAAGGCTATGTCAGTTTTGCTGACCACTGTCTTTACAAACTCTGACCGGCGTTTATTTAGCTCTTTTGCGTCCTTATCCTTCTGTAGATTCTCTCGTAATGCTACTGTAAACTCCTCAAGACTCTTAAAGCCACCAAGAGTCTCTAAGAACTCTGCGTCTAGCTCGGGGAGATCTGCCTCTTTTACTTCTTGAGCCTCCGCCATAGCCTTCTCAGGGGCTACCTTCTTTTGGACTAACTCAATCTGTTTACGACGACGACGAAGGTCAAGCATCGCATCAGCCACCTCCTTGTCTGTGACGGGGATGCTGGCCACTGTGCCAAAGTACTTTTTAGCTATCTTTTTATAGTCTGGCAGCTTAAAAGATGGAGGCACAGGAGCTGTGAGCGTATACTCTATACCCTCTCCCTCCTTAAGCTCAGAGAGATTGATGACAGGAGCGTCTATTATTAGAAGCTTCTTCTCGTTTAGGACTTTTGGGTAGGTATCTTTAATGGCCATGTTTGCGGCCTCTTCTAAGATGGCTGCTTTGCCCACATTTTTGATAATAACATCTTTAGGCACCTTACCAGGGCGGAAGCCACTAACCTTAACAGCTTTGCCAAAGTGCTTGAGGGCTTGAGCAAAATATTTAGTAAAGTCATCTTGAGGTACCGCTATAGTTGCGGTGACCTCGCTAGTCTTTGGTAAGTCTTTATATTGTTTAATTATGTATGTCATATAAAGTATAAATTAACATAAATGCTTAGGTGGCACAATACACATTACAAATACAAAATTGTTAAAATTAGATACTAAAGCTGGGCCTCGGTATTTTAAGGGTACGTCTTGACAATGTAATACATTTTTATATAATGTATTACATATGACAAAGCTGGGTAAGTTGGCTAAGAAGTTTATTAAGAAACCTGGTACCGTATCATATAAAGATATGCGCAAGCTGTTGCTTGCTGCAGGTTTTGAGCAAATAAAAGCAAAGGGTAGTCACGTCAAGTTTAAGAACTGCTCAGCAGGTATCAATATAATTGTCCCAGTACATGGTATGGATTGTAAAGAGTTTTATAAAAAAGATATATTAAAAAGTACCAAAGGTTTGATAGAAAATATTAAATAAGATAAATATGAGTAATATAAAACACAGCATAACAGTAAAAAATAAGAAGCATGTATATACACTGGTGCCACATGGCAAAAATATGACCCACATATCTTGTAAAGCCGCCGGTGTGAATCAAGACTTCTTAAATGAGGATGTACCAGTATTACTTACAGACTTGCCAAATCGTATAGTGGCTGAGCAAGAGTATGTTAAGTCGCAGAATGCGGTAGTACACTTTAGACTTAAAATAGAGGAGAAGATACGACTAGAACATGAGGCTATTAAATATGGCTTCTCTAACATCTCAGCATATTTGCGCAATATTGCCCTGGCTCGGTAATGCAAAAGCGGCAATGTTGCAACATCGCCGCTTTTTTATGTTTGCTCGAGTGTTGAAGTCTGACTTGCTCTTGCTAGTCGGACTTCTTAACCGTATGTGTCTATTGATAGACACATAGATGAGGTAGTGCTACTTTTTGTTTCTATTGAGCTTTCTATATCTGTAGCCTGAGATGCTTTCGCCATAGTGAGGTAGTATATTGAATACGTCTTCTATTGTGCCTAGGATACCCAGATCTTCTTTACTTTGTTTGTCTAGTGGGCCTGTGCCTTTAATCGAACGGTTTTTGTTGGTAGGTTTATAGTTAGAGAGTTTGCGTAGGGTCTTCTTTAGATGGTTTATTGAGCCGTTATTGAGTTTGGACTCTAGCTTCTTAAGAGTGTCTACTCCCATGCCTAGGGACTTGCGTATAGAATAATATGACTCTCCTGCATCTAACATGGCTATAGCAGCCAGGCGACGAGAGATAGCGGAGCGCTCGATATCTATGAGTAACTCAAATAAAATTGCACTGGTGTCGTTGTCATTACATTGGCTTGTGAATACTGCAGCCATGAGCTTGTCTAGGGTGTCATGTTGACATCGTGTTAGTTCTTTCTTTGATACTCGTACCATTTAAATAGTATGTCTATTAGTAGACATATAGCAAGTGATTGATGTGGATAGTGGATAATCGGTGTGGGTAATTTCTAGTTGGTTTATTGAATTATTCGTAGGTGTCTATTGATGGACATATAGAGAGGGTTGTGTTTTAAGAGGTTTTTGTTGTTTTGGGGCTTTATTTATGTATACTGCTTTTAGGTGCTCTTTGTTATGACTAAAACTTTGGGCCTTTGTTTAATGTTTAATTAACTAAATTAACTCAAACCCTAACCATCGGAAGGAGATGGATATGAATACGAACACGACGATAAATGTTGACGAGGTCAAGCGTGGTGCTGTGGTGACAGCTAACTGGATTGCCATCGTAGCCTTGGGGGTCGCAGGTGTCTTAATCTTCATCTGGATGCTTGACATCAATAATACAGCACAGCGGATCATGCTTAACTCGGAATGGAGTATAGACATATTCGCATGGGCTGTTGTAGCGACAGCCTGTTACTTAGTAGGCACGCTGGTAATCTTCGAGAGGTATTCTACTGAAGGTACTCCGGGCGATGCGATTGTAACAAAACCGATGCTGTACGATTTTCTTAAACGGATAACTCATGGCAAATTGTGGTATACAACAGCCATGGCTCTTGTCGCAATCTCGATACTCGCGGTGGGGTCTGTTGCCACTATTGCTACGAACACAACACTCGGTACAAAACATGGCCATATCCGCGTGATGGATGATGGGCGAGTGTTGCTGCCTGGCACTGTCGTGCCGCATGATCCTTTTAAGGTGACGAGTGTGGCTGTGCCAGTGTCAAGCTTCCGCATGCAGTTTGTGACTCTTGCCGATGAGATGTCGGTAGGGTCTGGGAACAAGTACACCAGAATCGTTGAGCTTGATCTCAATATTGACATTGTTGGCAATGCTAGTTTCGAGCGCTTGCTTAAAGAGGCTGGTGCCGCAAAGCTTGGCATGGGCAAAGACAAGCTTTATAAACAAACATGGGCACAGCGGGCCTATTATGGTTACAGCTTGAGGAATCTGCTACCAATTAGCGAGTTGTCCAAGCAGCTCGTTGCTGAGCTGGATACCGGTACACTTGATACCGGTGAGCTTGATATGCGCCTGTGGGTGGGTAAGAAGCTCAAAGAGGCTAGCTTGCCACTGTGGGTGCAGAGCATCGACGTGCGCGGTGTGTCTATCTCGAAGATTGAAGTCAAACACTAGTCGACCATCATGCATAATGATAGTCGGCAAAACCCGCGATGTTGTGAGACATCGCGGGTTTTATATATGCCCTCGGACACTATCGTGGTAGAGTACTTGAGTTAGAACTCGGATTCTAGTGCGCTGAACTCTGCGTCTAGTGCGTCTAAGTCACCAAGGTCTCCGATGGCCTCATTGAGAGCAGCCTCTGTGGCAGCTCCAGCATCTGCTGCTGAAGCGGCAGATGCATCTGCGCCTATAAAGGTGTCAAACTCCTCCTCCGTCATGGTGTACTCCTCTCCAGTATCTGCAGCTGGTGACAGTGGGTCATAATCTAGTATATCTTGTGAGTTGCTCCAATCGTTTGTTGGGTTGTCTTGTAGATATGAGCCCCAGAAGTATAAGCCTCCAAAGAGTAATAGGGCCACGATGATGAGTATGCCAATCATTGGGCCAAACTTAGGCTTATCTGGCTGTGATGATTGCTCTGGCACTAGAGTGGTTGGCTCATCTGTATTGTTAATATTAGGGTTGTTGTTGTCCATAGTATGTTTAAGTTATTGTGTGGCGGGTGCCTTTTGATAATCTAGAGATTCATATTCATAATAATTGTCGCTTGGGTCTGCATCTTCATCAAAGTAGAAGTAGGCTCCATCGTCCTCGTATACTTCTCCATCTGTGCCATAGTAGTACTCGTCATACGTCTCATAATCGTCATCTTGGTACTCATAACCATCATTAAAGCTGCTTGAGGATGGGGCTCCGGAGAGTCCTATCAGATAAAGGCCGGCAAACATAGCAAGAGCAAGTGATATGATTACTCCTACTATTATACCGAAGGTCTTGTTATTCATGAATTATATTGATTGATTGATAATATTATTTAAGTGACTTAACAATACGTATAGTCTCTTTTATTGCTTTGCGTGCCTCTTTAACAGATGCTATAGCCTCTTTAACAAGGATGCGGATAGCGCGTATATGCTCTCTAACATTTGCATCATCTGCTAGAGTCTCACGGGCCTTCTCCCCTAGGCTGTTTATAAGAGACTTTGCCTCGGCTGTCTTATCCTTAGCTATGGCTAGAGAGGCTCTTGCCTCTGATGTGTCTACTCCATCAGCATCTAGCTTGTCTAGGTATCCTTGGAGGCGGTCATTTACTGCTACTAACTTTTTGTATACGCTGGCTAGACGGTCTAAGGTCTTCTTCATATGTTTGGTAAAGCGATCTTTGGCAGCTCCTGCAAGCTTCTTCTTTGCCTCAGTGCGCACCTCTTTAGCTTTTGTGCGCTTCTCTTTTGCCTCTGCCTTGATAGCTGCACGCTCCTCAGGAGTATCTGCGGCCTCGTATCGCTCTCTTAAGTCTGTACGTACCTCTTTAGCTTTTACCCTACCCTCTGTACGCACCTCTTTAGCCTTGTCTATAAGTTGTCGTCTATCTTGTTTGACTGCCTCCTTTTTAGTCTTCCAGTCTGCGCGCTGCTTAGAGTCATAAGCGCGTACGCGTTGCATAGGCTTATTGCCTGTTGGGGCAGCGTCTACTGATGGAGTGACCAAAGTAGGGTCTGAGCTTGCTCCCTCTGCGGTTGTTACAACCTCCTCTGCGGCAGCTACATTAGCTACTAATAATAATGTTAGTGCAGCTATTGCTAGTGCAGCTATACCGGTAATCTTATACGTATGAGTCATGGTGTTGTGTTTAATTTATAATACCTTACTACTTACTACTAGGTATTATATAACACTTGTGTAGTTAGTTTATTTATTATCCACATCATCTTGTTGAGCATCTACAGCGCGGATGTCTAGCTTGTAGCCTGTGAGCTTGGCAGCTAGGCGCACATTTTGCCCGCCGCGGCCTATGGCTAAGCTTTGCTGCTCCTCAAGTACATCTACAAAGGCATGTGGCTCACCGTCCTCTGTCTCTCCTAATGTTACGTTTATTATCTCTGCTGGAGAGAGAGCGTCCTCTATAAAGTGCTCAGGAGTCTCGCTCCACTCTATGATGTCTATCTTTTCTCCTCCGAGCTCACTCATAACAGTAGACACGCGTACACCGCGGCCGCCTACCATGGCTCCAACAGGGTCTAAGTGCTCATTGACTGCGTGTATAGCCAGCTTGCTGCGCGAGCCTGCCTCGCGGGCTACGGCTTTGACCTCTACCTCGCCGCTCTTAAGCTCTGGCACCTCTTGCTCAAAGAGCTTAACGAGGAATTGTGGGTGAGCGCGTGAGAGCTTGATAAATGAGCCACGTGATGACTCATCTACCTCGTATAGGTAGGCGCGCACGCGCTCGCCTTGGCGGTATCGCTCACCTGGGATTTGCTCTTCATAAGGTATGATGGCAGTGGCGCGGCCAAGGTCTACAAAGAGGTTGCCTCTCTCAAAGCGCTGCGCATTGCCCACTACTATCTCGCCCTCGCGCTCGCCAAACTCCTCTAACATGCTTGTGCGCTCGGCCTCACGGACCTTCTGCATTATCACTTGCTTGGCTGTCTGTGCTGCTATGCGGCCAAAGTCCTCTCTGGTCTCTAGATGGAACTCGAGCTCATCGTCTACCTCTACATCTTTTTTAATAAGCTTGGCTGTCTCTAGCATTATATGATGCTCCTCATTAAACTTGGCCCTATCATCATCCTCGTTATCCTTCTCCTCTTGATATACTAATGTGTCGTCTACTACTATCTTAATCTGCTTAAACTCGAGGTCGCCCGTCTCTGGGTTGAAGCTGGCGCGGACTATCTGGCCTTTGTGGCCATACTCCTTTTTGTATGCTGCGCCAAGTGCCTCCTCTATGGCTGCTAGCATTGCCTTGCGAGAGACGCCTCTCTCTTGCTCTAGCTCATCTAATGCAAGTGCCATTGTTTTTATATCAAACATAATATTTATTTTTAATTTATAATCTAAATCTAATTGCTAAGTAATAAAAAATCCCTACAACTAAGCAGAGATATAGTTACGTTATTTAGTTGTGCTTGTACTATATAATGTATATGTAAGAAGTCAAGAGTATAATATTTTTACCCACATCAGAATTAATACTGATTTAATTCTGATGTGGGCGTGGTATACTGTGGATGTTATGTATATTAATGATGAGCAGCTTAAGGCCTTCTTGGTAGATGCAGGACTATTGACGAAGGAGAAATTTGATAGATTGGTCAAAATTGCCGATGAGGAGGATAAGATGATAGGAGAGGTGCTGGCCTCGTCTGGAGCTCTCACAGATGAGGAGCTGCGCAAGAGCTATGCATACTTACTCGGAGTACCCTTTATAGACCTTACCAAGCGCAAGGTGGACTATGAGATACTTGCGATTATACCAGAGCCTATTGCGCGTACGCATAATATAATCGCCTTTAAAAAGACCTTGGATAAAGATGGTGTGGGTGGCGACTTAGAGGTGGCTATGCTAGATACAGACGACTTGCGCGCAGTGAATTTTATAAAAAAGCAAACAGGCTTACGCATATTACCAAGGCTCACTAATGAAGACTCTATAAAGACAGCCCTCAAGCAATATCATAAGAGCTTAAAAGATGATCTGGCTGGAGTAATAGACGAGGATGCTGCGCGGCTTAGCGTCTCTCAAGAGGACTCAAAAGGTAGTAGCACTGAGCAGATGGCCAACCAAGTGCCCGCGGTGCGCATAGTAGACGCCTTGTTGCAGCATGCCATAGTGCAGAGCGCCTCAGACGTGCATATAGAGCCGCATGAGGATAACTTATTAGTGCGTTATCGTATAGACGGCATACTCCACGATGCAATGGAGTTGCCCAAGAGCGCCTCGGGCGCGCTGGTTGCTCGCATAAAGGTGTTGGCAAACTTGCGCCTAGATGAGAAGCGCTTACCACAAGACGGCCGCTTTAAGATGGAGAGTGCCGGAGAGAAGGTCTCATTGCGCGTCTCTGTACTACCCACTAATTATGGAGAGAAGGTGGTGATGCGCCTCTTAAAAGATGGAGCTGGAGGCTTTACTCTTGAGGGGCTTGGCTTTGCGGGAGACTCTCTGGAGGCGGTGCATAGAGCAATGCGTAGCAAGACGGGGATAATACTCATCACTGGCCCCACTGGCTCTGGTAAGACTACCACATTGTACTCTATATTAGATATACTCAATACTCCTGATGTTAATATCTCTACTATTGAGGACCCTATAGAGTATCAATTACCAAGGATAAACCAGACTCAAGTACACTCAGATATTGGGCTCACATTTGCTAATGGATTGCGTAGTCTTATGCGCCAAGACCCAGACATAATAATGGTAGGAGAGATACGAGATAAAGAGACGGCTAGCTTGGCGATAAACGCAGCCCTCACGGGGCACCTAGTGCTCTCTACACTCCATACCAACTCAGCCTCAGGGGCTATGGCGCGTCTTATGGATCTTGGAGTTGAGCCATTTTTGCTAGTGTCTACTTTACAAGTTGTGATAGGTCAAAGGCTCGTGCGCTCATTGTGTAGTACTAAAGATGGCTACAAGCTGACTCGAGATGAACTAGAGGAAATAGACAAACATATTGACATGAAGAAGGTGCTGAGCACTCTCAAGAGTGAGAACTTAGTAAAAAAGACAACAACGTGGAAGAGTATGGAGTTCCATAGGCCTGAGCCTAACAAAGAGTGTGAGACAGGATACTCTGGCAGGCGTAGTATCTCAGAGGTGTTGACCATCAGCTCAGCTATAAAAGAGATGATATTAGCAGGAGCTAGTGATGATAAGATAGAGGCACAGGCACGCAAAGAGGGCATGCTGACGATGCTAGAGGATGGTATAAAAAAGGCAGCCGCAGGCACAACAAGCATAGAGGAGGTGCTGAGAGTTGTGAGTGAGTAGACCAAAGCTTTACAAAGTAAGATAATTGTGGCATTTTAGAGGAGGACTGGGTGTAGCCTCATTATAAAAGAAAGGAGAATTATGATGAATGCACAAGAAGTTGATAAGCTGAAAGCTGGTGCTGTACTTAGTGTGCAGGGCGCTGAGTGGAATTATTTTCTCTGGCAGTATGGCACAGCACCAGCACCAGAATGTACCTTTGTAGAAGCTGCTGGAGATGAGCGGCTGATCGTGGATGTAAGATTTGATAGAAGTGTATTTGGTAGAGCTAATTGCGAAGTAAATCTGCATCAAGACGATTGCTCCCTCAAAAATATGCATAGGCGGTGAATCAATATTGATTGCCTGAGCAATGGGTCGGACGAGCGTGAGCGAGTCCGACCTTTATTATAGTTGTGTTATACTGCAGAGTATTATGGCGAAGAAGGGAGAGGAGACCTCTAAGATATTTAAGTTTAAGTATACAGCTA
>CAZWWY010000007.1:6818-15022 GCA_964637785.1 uncultured Candidatus Saccharibacteria bacterium | reverse complement strand
TCTCCTCTCCAGTACGCACCATATTTACAAAGAATCTAGAGAACACCTTGGGGTGCTTAGCAAGTGCGTCTCCTATATTACTACCGCCCTGCAAATCTTGAGCTATATCAGCTAGATGTCTACGCAAGACAGGGTTCTCCGACTCATTAGACAGGAGCTTAAATATACGAAGAGCTGAAACTTGCGCCTCAAAGAGTGTCGATATCTGTCTAGAGAGTATCACGACGTCTTTTGTCTTTACCCTATCAAAGAATGAGATATTCTTGTTTAAGAGTGACCTCTCTCCCTGCTCTTGTATATGCTGTAAGGTAAGCCCGCGCCTCTGCAAAGCTGATATAGCTATGCTCTCGTTTACTGCGTCTATTGTACCATTGCGTACAGCCCCAGATTGATCTATCGCTTTGTAATTAAATACAGACATATTATATTAACCTATCAAGCACTTTAGGATTTAAAGAATGTTCATAAGCACTCTGTGGAGTTATCTCGCCCTTAGCTACTAACTCTGCCAGAGAGTGCTCTATAGAGATCATACCCTCTTCTGCATTCGTCTCTATTACAGTGTTGAGCTCATGTGTGCGTCCCTCTCTGATTAAGTTACGCACCGCATTATTAGAGATAAGTAGCTCAAAGGCAGGCACCATACCGCCAGATACGCGAGGTATAAGTCTCTGAGAGAAGATGCCAGCTAGAGAGGCTGCTAATTGTATGCGTATCTGATCTTGCTGCTCCGCAGGGAAGGAGTCTATAATACGATCTATCGTCTGAGCGGCATTATTAGTATGCAGAGTAGAGAATACCAAGTGCCCAGTCTCTGCCGCTGTAACAGCCGCTGCCATAGTCTCTGGTCCACGCATCTCTCCTACCAGCAGCACATCAATATCTTGTCTGAATGCACTTCTAAGGGCAGTTGCGAAGTCTTTAGTGTCTATATGTACTTCACGCTGGTCTATCAATGATTGTTTTGGCTCATGCACATACTCTATAGGGTCTTCAATGGTCACTATATGTGAGGCTCTCTCATTATTGATTAGGTCTATAAGGGCAGTGAGAGTAGTCGTCTTGCCTTGCCCTACAGGGCCAACTACTAAAAAGAAGCCCTGCTGTCGCCGCGCAAACGTCTCTAATATTGGAGGTAAATTTAATTCTGCAATATTGCGTATTACCTTAGGTATACGGCGCATCACTACCCCTATCTGGCCTCTTTGATAAAAAGCATTACAACGATATCTATCTCCGCCCGCATGCTCATAAGAGAAGTCTAGCTCTTGCTTATCTATAAAGTCTTTAAGCTGCTCAGCAGTAATCATCTCTTTTAAGAACCCTAGTGTATCTGACCCTGTAAGTTGTGACTCATTCATCATTGGGACTAGCGTGCCATTAACACGTAGTGTTGGCCTAGAGTCTGCAGAGAGATGCAGATCTGAACCGTCCTCATGAGTGAGCACATTTATATACTTCTTGAGTGTACTACTATATTGCATAAGGATATTATACCAAGCAGCTATCAGTGCCACTAATTACTTATCCACCACTTCGCTCATGAGCTTTGTAGTGCATGTACTATATTAGGAAGTCTGGGATAGGAAAAGCCTTACACAAAGCACGCACTTTTTTGTGTATATGTTTAATTTGCTTATCTTGAGAGACTCTCTTAGTAAAATCTTTTAAGTAATCCTCTTTATTAGCCTTACCTTTTATATCTGCAAGTTCCTCACCTTTGGTAATCTCAAGCACTTCGTTTATCCACCTTGCAATCATCTTCATCTCGCGTACCTTCATGCCTCTTGTTGTTATGCTCGGCGTACCAAGCCTGATGCCACTTGGGTAAAATGGGCTCGCAGGCTCACCTGGTATCGTGTTCTTATTAGCGGTGAGCCCTACTGCATCAAGCGCAATCTCTACTATAGCACCTCTGCCCTTGCCACACTTTAGCAATATTAAGTGATTATCTGTGCCATCACTCACTAGGCTCGCCCCACCTTTTATAAGCTCTTTAGCAAGAGCGTCTGCGTTCGTCACCACCTGCTTACCATACTTCTTAAAAGTTGGTTTGGCTGCCTCTGCAAATGCCACTGCCATAGCTGCCGTAGTGTGATTGTGCGGCCCGCCCTGGCTGCCTGGCATTATGGCCCTGTCTAGCTTTACTCCTAGCTCTGGGTCTTTTTTAAGGCCGCGCTCTGTCACCATTATCAAGCCGCCACGTGGCCCGCGGAGTGTCTTGTGTGTTGTACTTGTAATAATGTCCACATGTGGCACAGGGCTCTCATGCGCCCCAGCCACTATAAGCCCTGCTATATGTGCCACATCTGCCACTAGGTATGCATCTACAGACTTTGCAATCTTACCAAGCTCTTTAAAGGGGAACTCGCGCACATATGCTGTAGCACCCACCCATATCAGCTTGGGCTTATGCTTCTGCGCCATCTTCTTTACTTCATCTAGGTCTATGTATCCGTCTTCTTTAACATGATATTGGATGGTATTAAAGAATTTGGCCGTTGCGCTCGCCTTCCACCCGTGGGTCAAATGTCCTCCATCAAAGAGGTGCTGCCCAAGCACAGTGTCTCCCACCTCACAAGTGGCGATGTACACGGCCATATTGGCTTGCGAGCCAGAGTATGGCTGCACATTGGCATATGGTACGCCAAAGAGCTTCTTCACTCTCTCTCTTGCTAAGTTCTCTACTTTGTCTATCACCTCATTGCCGCCATAGTAGCGCGCGCCGGGGTACCCCTCTGAGTATTTGTTGGTCAGCATAGAGCCCATCGCCTCAAGGGTTGCCTTACTCACAATATTCTCAGAGGGTATCAGCTCTAAGCTCTCTGCTTGCCTTTTTTGCTCCTCTTGCAACAAGCTATATAGCTCTGTATCTTGCTCTTTAATTTTATTAAACTTTTGATTTGTTGATTTTGTTGTAGTCATAGTACTTGCCTTATTTTATTTTAATAATACAAATACTTTGTAGGAGGATCATTAGCCATACACACATATAATTAATTACCAATAAGTATACCACACCATTTGCAATTCTACCCAAAAATCTGCGCATGTGTACCGATGTCTATCATTAACAATATTAGTACATCTTCATCTTGTTTGTACACTAATAATAAATCACCTTTAATATGACATTCTCTTTTGTCAGAATCTTTACCTTTTAGCTCGTGGTCTTTATATGTATCTGGAAGCATCTCTCCACCGAGCAACATATCAACAGCTAGTTCAAATTTGTCCTCTATCTTTCTATTAAACTTGCCCGAACGTTTAATTTTTTTAAGAGATTTTATAAAATCTTTTGAAAATTTTATTCTATACATTCATTAGAGTATATCATCTAACATCTCTCTTGCACTACCATAACTCTTGCCATGCTTGAGCGCATACTTAGCTTGCCTATCCCATCTCGCGCTTCGTTGTGCATCTTTTACGTCTTTTATAAGGCTTGCGGCAAATGGTAAGCTCTTATCAACTATCACTTGCTTTAAGAACATTTTAACGGCAGTAGACATGTCCAAGCCCATATCAGCAAGAGTCTTGCTCGCCTCAGCCTTCACATCTGCCCCTATCCTTATATTAATTGTCGTACTATTCATGATGTCCACAGTATATACAATGTGCGCACATTGTCAATAGTTGTAACATGCAACCTATTTGCAATTCTGTGTATCTGTGTAATCCTATGCCACTATATGATGGCAACATTAAAAAACGCGACAGGCAAAACTCTTGTGATAGTAGAGTCACCAGCAAAGGCAAAGACTATAGAGAAGTATCTTGGTAGCGACTATATAGTACGCGCCTCTGTAGGTCATGTGCGTGACTTGCCCAAGAGTAACAAGAAGGCTATAGACATCCCCGCAGGCTTCAAGCCTCACTATGAGGTGAGTAAGGGCAAGCACAAGGTGATAGCCGAGCTAGAGAGCCTCGCACAAGATGCCAAAGATGTAATACTCGCAACAGACCCCGACCGCGAGGGCGAGGCCATAGCATGGCACTTGGCCGAGCTGCTAGAGCTTAAAAATCCTAAGAGAGTCGTCTATCAAGAGATTACCAAAGAGGCCGTACAAGAGGCCTTTAGCCACCCGCGCACTATAGACCAAGACATGCGCCAAGCCCAAGAGGCGCGCCGCGTACTAGACAGGCTAGTAGGCTACGACCTCTCTGGCCTAGTATGGCAAAAGGTGCGATATGGACTCTCTGCCGGGCGCGTGCAGTCTCCCGCTCTGCGCATTATAATGGAGCGCGAGCGCGAGGTGCGCGCTTTTATCCCCAAGGACTTCTGGGTGCTCACAGCAAATGCTCAACAGCGAGGTTCGACCTCGCTGTTCGAGCTGACGTGCGTTGAAGAGCCGAGTACTCAAGCAGGGGCAGACAGGATAGTAAAAATCGGAGAGAGCGCAGACTGGGAGGTAAAAGATGTAAAAGAGACTGAAGCCAAGCGCGCTCCCAAGGCACCCTTTACCACCTCTACCCTCCAGCAGACAGCCAGCACAAGATTGGGCTACTCGCCTAGCAACACCATGCGCATAGCGCAAAAGCTCTATGAGAAGGGCCACATAACCTACATACGTACAGACAGCCCAGCCCTCTCTAAGCAGGCTCAGGCGCAAGCCTTGGCCTTGATAGACAGCGAGTATGGCAAAGAGTATGCTGAGCCACGCAACTTTAAGAGCCGTAGCAAGAGCGCGCAAGAAGCCCACGAGGCCGTGCGCCCCAGCAACCTCAGCAAGCACACTGCAGGCAACACTGCAGATGAGCAAAAGCTCTACAAGCTGATATGGGCACGCACAGTAGCAAGCCAGATGACAGACGCCAAGGTCAAGCGCATGAAGGTCCTTGCAAATATCACAGCCAGCAGCGAGCAAATCCCAGACTTTGCCGTGCGTGGCAGCAGGGTCATCTTTGACGGTTGGCTAAAGGCAGACACGGCAGCAAGAGGAGAAGACACAGAGGTGCCGGCAGTGGCTGTGGGTGACATTCTTGAGATTAATGAGGTGAGTGCAGAAGGCAAGCAGACTCAGCCGCCAGGCAGGTACACAGAGGCCGGTCTTATTAAGGAGCTAGAGAAAAGAGGTATCGGCAGGCCATCTACATACGCCAGTATTATGAAGACCCTTGGCGACAGAGGCTATGTAGAGAAACAGGGCAAAACATTGCTACCCACAGACACTGGTGATGTTGTAAGTAGCTTTTTAGAAGAGCACTTTGCTAAGTACATTAGCGACACCTTCACAGCAGAGATGGAGAGCGAGCTAGATGAGATAGCCAGTGGCGAGCGCGAGTATGCAAGGACGCTTGGCGAGTTCTACACCCCTTTTACTAAAGATGTAGAGAGTAAGGCTGATATACCAAAGGTCACAAATATGGGCGATGTGCCAGATGAGTTTAAGTGCCCTGAGTGTAATGACTCAATGGTGTACAAGCTCTCTAAGAGTGGTAAGTTTATGAGTTGTGGCAAGTTCCCTGAGTGTAATGGCGCTCGCAAGGCTGATGGCAGTATCATAGAGCCACCAAAAGAGATTGGCGAAGAGTGCCCTAAGTGCGGAGTGGCTACAGGCCGCCGGCTCAAGGTGCATGGCACACTAGTGCAACGCGAGGGCAAATATGGACTCTTTATCTCTTGCTCTACTTACCCTAAGTGTAAATACATAAAGCAAGATGCACTGCTCAATAGTACAGGTGTAAAATGTGGAGAGTGTAAGGATGGCGAGATGGTAGAACGCCACGGTCGCTTTGGCCCCTTCTACAGTTGCTCTAATTACCCTGACTGCAAGCATATAATAAAAACAAAGCCAACAGGCAACAAGTGCAAAATGTGCGACCAACTAATGATGGAGGGCACTAAGACAATCCCAGAAAGATGCAGTGACAAGACTTGCCCCAACCACAACCCGCATAAATTATAATACAAAATACTTGCCCTCAGCATCAATACCGAAGGTCTCTGCATTTTGCAAGTTTACCATTATTGTATTTGTCTTTACATATCTTTCACGCTTCACTGCATCTATCAGGTCGCCCTTGTCCATTGGGCCATTTTTTATCAAAATATCTTTTATCACATCCTTTACTAAGCCGGCAGAGTACCCCCACTCTGAGAGCGCGTAGAGCCCCCTACCTACAAGTACAAAACGCTCATCTTTAATAAGCTCGTTATGACAAGTGGCACTATGAGCGCTCCTATTAAAAGTCTCTTTTATAGCACTTGCCACCTCTCCATAGTGCATAGGAGAGCCATGCTTGCGCAACACTAGCCATGCCATGTCTCGTATGCCGCGCATATTAATGCCAGGTGAGCCTACTCTACCCCAATCTCCTAATTGATTACGACTAAGGCACTTAGACAAGCCAAGCCACCGTTTTACTATATCATCTTGTTTGTAGTGCTCGTCTATATCATCACCAAGCTCGGCAAGCAGCCTATTTATCATATCTCTCTCTGCTAAGAGCTCATCTCTGGCTATACTCTTATGCACACTCTCTATAGCATCGTGCACCCGCTCGGCTATCAGCTTGTCTGCATACCACCTATGCACAAAGTTAGAGCTCTCTCGCAATTTAGTAAAGGCATTACCAAGTACAAGTAAAAAGTGTATGTGATTTTGCAATGACTCACTAGAGCTCAACTCTTCTAACAGAGTATCCTCTGAGACCACTGAGCCTAGGTCATGTATCACTCCGGTAAGCTCTGTAAAGACAGCCTCACTATCTAAGTATACATCACTCTTGCGCAGGTTAGCTATAGCACCGCTCTCTACTTGGCGCACGCGCTCTCTAGTGATGCTATACGAGCGGCCAACACTCTCTAGAGTCTCTCGTTTTACACTCTTGCCTAGGCCATATCTACGCACCAACACATCAGCAGAGCGCTCAGGTAATGCCTTAAGTAGCTTCTTTGTTACCTCTCTAGGTTTAAATGATATTTTAATTGCCATAATTTTCGTTTTGGAGTAAATCCTGATGGCTACTGTACCACAATATTTGCCATTCGTCCAGTAATATAAATAAAGCGCTTAACCACGCCCTTGCCCGTCTTCTTGACCCACTTATCCACAACCTCATCTGCCAGCGCGAGCTCCTTTATCTTACTTTCTTGAGTCTCAGATGGTACTGTAAGCTCGCCTCTATTTTTACCATTAACTTGTAATACTATCGTCATAGTGTCATCTATTATCTTACTCTCGTCATAACTTGGCCACTCTTGCTCTATTATAAAGCTCTTATTACCCAGCCTCTCCCACAGCTCTTGCGAGATATGTGGAGCAAATGGGCTCAACACCTTTAAGAACTTCTCAAAATCACTCTTGCCTATCGAGCCTCCACTGTCTACCTCATTCACCAATATCATCATGGCAGAGATGGCAGTATTATACTTCATCTCCGCTATATCCTCCCCCACCTTCTTTATCATCTTATTTAATTGGCGCTCTACACTCTCCTGAGTTTGCTCTACTATACTCTCTTGCATGCGCCATACTTTGTCTAAGAAGCGCCTTGGCCCAAGTAGCCCCTTGGTGCTCCAAATTGCAGATTGGTCAAACGGACCCATAAACATCTCATAGAGCCTAAAGGTGTCTGCTCCATACTCATCTATCACGTCATCAGGATTCACCACATTGCCCCAGCGCTTACTCATCTTGCGGCCATCCTCTGCCATTATCAGGCCGACTGTCTGCAGTTTCTTAAAGGGCTCATCATAACTCACTACACCAATGTCGTAAAGGAACTTATGCCAAAAGCGTGCGTATATAAGGTGTCTCGTAGCATGCTCTGCACCTCCTACATAGAAGTCTACAGGGCTCCAATACTTCTCTTTGTCTTTGTCCACAAGTGTATCACTATTATGCGGATCTATATAGCGCAGGTAGTACCAACTAGAGCCCGCCCACTGGGGCATTGTGTTTGTCTCTCTCTTGCCTACTCCTCCGCACTCTGGGCACTTCACATTTACCCATTCATCAATCCCAGCAAGCGGACTCTCTCCTGTGCCCGTTGGCTCATAACTCTCTACCTCTGGTAGTACAAGCGGCAACTCATCCTCCGGCACAGGCACCCATTTATATTTATCGGATTCACCTTTTGCACAGGCACCAAAACACCGTATAAGTGGTATAGGCTCACCCCAATACCGCTGCCGGGCAAATACCCAATCTCGCAATTTATAACTTGTCGTCATCTTACCACCTACGAACTCTGTAATC